>NZ_JAUVEY010000187.1:0-3080 GCF_030594565.1 Methanococcoides sp. | reverse complement strand
GCCTTTGGACTCTGAGGGTACGCTTGGGAGGGCTATCGAGAGTCTGGCTATACTTGAAGATACGGATTTTGAACTGGTGGTGCTGGCGGCTCCAAATAATATGGAGATCGTGGAGCAGGTCGAGCAGAAGGTAAGGGATATTATCAGATCCTCTTCGAATGCTGATGTCAGGGTTCATATGTTCGGGCCATCACATCTGGAAAAGTTACATGAGGACCTGAAAAAGGATGGCATGGGGGAATACTGTGATCTGCTTTCCCTCACTGGGTATTCCAACATAAGGAACATGTGTCTTTTTGTTCCACACATAATGGGCTCAGATGTTGCACTTCTTATCGATGACGATGAGGTATTCGAAGACCCGCAATTCATATCCAAGGCAAAGGAATTCATAGGGAAATACCATGAGGGCAGGTTCATCAATGCTGTTGCAGGTTATTATCTCCAGCCTAACGGGGATTATCATGTCGGAGTCCCTGAAAACCCCTGGACCAGATACTGGGACAAGAACGTCTGCATGAACGAAGCCTTTGACGAGGTCATAGGCACATCTCCAAGGCTCAAGGAGACTCCTTTCGTCTTTGGAGGGAATATGGTAATTCATCGTGATCTCTTCATGAAAGTTCCTTTCGACCCGATGGTGCCACGGGGTGAGGACATCGATTATCTTATAAATGCAAGAATGTTCGGTTATTCCTTCCTCCTTGACAACGAACTTGCGATCAAGCACCTGCCTCCTGCTAAATCCCACCCCACGTGGAAAAGGGTAAGGGAAGACATTTTCAGGTTTGTCTATGAGCGGGCAAAGCTCATGAGCCAGAAAGAGATCGAGGGCATGAGCTCAGTGGCTGCGGAAGATCTGGGCTGTTATCCCGGAAATTTCCTTGGTGATGATCTTGAAGAAAAGGTAGAAAATGCCTGCAGGTTGCTTTCTGATGAATATCTTAATAAAGGCGATCTTGTTGGGAGTGCAGAAGCTCTCAAGAACATAGGACTTGTAATTACTGATGCAATTCCCGACATTGATCCCTTTGAGCATCTATGTAAATTGCAAAAGAGGTGGAATGAATTGATGCTATACTCAGCTGACAAAAAAGGATTGAGCTTGTCTTTTGTGACATGAGATCAAGCGATATAAAGCGGATGAAGTGTGATCAAGCGTTGTGAATTGAGGTCATATCTTTTATTCACTACTTCAAAATGCGTGAAAACAAAACGAACCTCTCAACACATCCTTATAGCCCAATGTTGTAAGACAAGTGATGGCAAGTTACAAGTTGATGGTAAAGGATGTCATAAAAAAGGCCGATATCCTTCTTGAGGTCGTAGATGCTCGTTTTCCGGATGAGACTAGAAACCTTGAGGTCGAACGCGATGTTAAACGTTCAGGTAAGCCACTGATAATAGTTCTCAGCAAATGTGATCTTGTATCAAAGGAAACTCTTCAGAAAGCTAAATCTCGTTTATCAAAGGTAGCACCAACTGTCTTTGTTTCCAGTAAGGAAAGATATGGCACGACCATGTTGAGGCACAAGATCCTTGAGATCGCTGACATTCAGGGACGAAATATTTTGATCGGTTCCCTCGGTTACCCAAACACCGGTAAATCTTCGGTCATCAATGGAGTGGCCGGAAAGAACAAAGCTGGTACGTCTTCAATATCCGGACATACAAAGGGAGTACAAATTGTGAAGGCCGGTTCCCGAATAGTTTTCATTGACACGCCTGGTGTCATACCCTTTGGTGATAACGATGAGTACAGGCAGGGTCTTCTTGGAGTTAAAGATGCTACTCACCTGAATGATCCCATAGGAGTGGCCATGAAGATCATTGCGCACATCTGTGATAATAATAAGGCTGTACTTGAAGAGTTCTACAATATAGAGATAAAGGAAAATAATCCCGAAAAGGTCTTAGAGCTCATAGGTCTAAAGGGTAATTGCCTCAAACATAAAGGGGAAGTGGACGAAATGAGGATCGCTATTAAGATCATCAATGACTGGCAAAGAGGGAAGATGCTGATATAAGTTACTGAGGTAACTTATTGATCGGACCAATTCGTTGGTCTACTTTTTAGTTTTTGATCTCTTTTACTCTTCCAACCTGGCCATCTTCCAGTTGAACCTTTATTCCGTGAGGGTGAGTGGAAGACTTGGTTAGAATTCTTTTTACAACGCCTTGAGTTATTTTACCGGACCTTTGATCGTTCTTTAAGACGATGCCTACATTTGCTCCAACTTTGATATTTGCTCTGGTATTACCTGCACTCATGTTGGGATAAAAGTTCCTAATGCTATAAACATGTACTTTTCTTAAGAGTTCGAACTGCTTGATATGAAACTTCTGAATAATAATGGTGACAATATAAGAAAAAAATGGCTCTGTAGAAATCCTCATTTGAACAATAAATATAACTCTGACATACCTGTCAAGGTTATGCACTAATAACTTGAATTTAATCTCTTTTATTTGATTCCAGTACTTTTTTGCTCTAATTTCTTCACCATATTTTCTTTTCAGGACAGAGAACATCGTTTCTACCAGATTTCTATTATGATAGAGTTCCTCATCAAATTCCCATATCATTTTTCTACGGTATTTACCTTTGATCTTCGTTTCTTTTCTGTTCTCCAAGCATAATAGTAACTACAATGACCACTCGTAAATCCACTCGAATCAATAGTATTTGTCTCAATCTTTTCACTATGAGAATAAAACAGTTTCAGTGTTTGCTGTAACAATCCGCTGAAATAAACAGAGTTGAGTCTTGTGACAAATTTATGAAGTGTGTTCCAGATTGAAAATCTGGAACTCCCACTAAATCTATGATTTAATGGAATAGTAAAGTGTGGAACCTGTTTAAGTCCGATTCTTGATTTGACCTTATCCATTACTTCGACAAGTTCAACAATATCTCTATAATCTTCATTCAGGCTCTATTTCAATAAAACCAATGTCAATAGCTGGTGTTGTGTATATTTTCTTTTGGAATACTTGCAACTATAGATCTGAAGGTGTGAGTTACCTGATACAGCTGGCGCTGTATCAACAAACTTTAAATATTTGTTAGACAAAACACA
>NZ_JAUVEY010000188.1:0-3045 GCF_030594565.1 Methanococcoides sp. | reverse complement strand
AATTGTATAAAGAAATAGCAGAAAATACAAGAGAAGAACGGGAAATAAGCAGTGATCAATGACGGTTTGGATTATTAGCTTTGTAGAGATCCTCTTTTCAAAATTCAAACATCAAAATAAATCAAGTCGTAGCAATACTTTGATTGATGACGGTATCGCCCAAGCGGTTGGAGTAGCGTTGACAGAGAAAATAAAAAAGAGTGAGTTACTGTGATCAAGGAATGACAAAGTACAAATGCTGTCTACCAAAGCAGTTGTATTTGAGATAAAATAAATCAAAAGAATGTGTTTTCAAAATCGGTTGGAATTCTAAATGTGAACGTACTTCCTTTTCCAACTTCACTTTCGACCCAGATTTTCCCACCGTGCATTTCAACAAATTTCTTGATAAGTGCAAGGCCAAGACCGGTACCCCCAGACTCTCTGGTACTTGAAGAATCCGCTTGAAAGAAAGGGTTGAACAGTTTATCCTGATCCCCTGGTGAAATGCCAATGCCACTGTCCTCTACATAAATCTGGACAAGGTGCTCTGATATTTTTCCTCCGATTGTCACAAAACCTCCTTGAACCGTGAACTTAATGGCGTTGCTCACGAGCTTGTAAAGAATCTGCTTGAATTTTATTGTGTCTGCTTTTATGGTAGGTGTTTCAATGTCGATGTTACATGTCAGGTCAATATTCTTCTGTGATGCAATAGGTATCATCAATGCTTCTACTTCACCAATAGCATCGGATACAAAGAATTCATTAATATGAAGTTCCATCTTTCCAGCTTCAATTTTTGAAAGGTCAAGAATATCGTTGATCACATCCAGCAAGTGTTTTCCGCTTGAATTAATATTGTTCGCATATTTTGTTTGTTTATCATTGAGCGTTCCGAAAGTTCCCAACAGTAACATTTCAGAGAATCCGATGACAGCGTTAAGGGGTGTGCTTAGCTCATGGGTCATATTTGCAATAAATTCGGCCTTGGATTTGTTGGCAGCTTCCGCAGCAAGTTTTGCATTGAACATTGCATCTTCTGCTTGCTTGCGAATGGTTATGTCCTGCATAGTCCCAAACATTCGAATGGCCTGACCGGTTTCATTAAACGTAACTTCGGCTTCCTCATGAACAGTACATTCTGAGCCATCGAGCAAAAGAAGGCGGTAGTCAATACTATACGGTTTATGTTCATATATTGCCTTATTTATATTATCTTGAACAAACAACTCGTCATCAGGATGGACGAACTTTAAAAAATCCTCATTGGTATCCCCGAATTCCTGGGTTTCCATCCCAAGGATGTGATATATCTCTTCTGAGAATTTTAACTTATTGTTAACGATGTCCCAATCCCAATTGCCAATATGAGAAATACGCTGTGCATTGGCTAAACTGGCTTCACTCTTACGTAGAGCTTCTTCCATCTGCTTCCGCTCGGTGATGTCTATCACCGAGGAATGGTAGCCGATCAGTTTGCCTTTTTCGTCCCTGATTACGGATGCAAGGCTCTGCGCGATAAATGTAGAGCCGTCTTTCCTTTTTGCAAGGTAGTTTCCTTCCCACTTGCCAGTCTTGTTGAGCAATTCGAGTATCGGCAATGCATCATCAGGATTAACAAAGAAGTACGGAATCGGGTGGCCGACAACTTCCTCCAGACTGTCATATCCCCATATTTCCACGAATGCAGCATTTGCATGATTAATTATACCGTCAACCTTGGAAGTGCTATTAGCGGAAAGCGATGACTCGAATACCTTGTTTTTCAACAGCAGCTCTTCTTCAATTTTCTTGCGCTCGGTGGTATCTGTGAAGAAACCTACATTACATCCTCTTCCATTTATCAAGACATTAGTTGTGTTAATATCTGCATATAGCGTTGTTCCGTTTTTTCGCAAACAGGGTCTGGATGACGATAAGGTTTTCTCTCCTCGTGCCTGGCTCTCAAATTCAGAAATCGCACATTTCAGATCATTTTTCTGATGAATGTCAAGTACACTCTTTTGCAGCAATTCTTCTTCCGTATAACCTAACATTTTGCACATAGCTGGATTGGCAAACAGGAATTCTTTTGTTTCAATATCTGCAACAAGTATCCCCTCGGCAGTACCTTCAAACAACGCTTTGTATATATCTTCACTCTCCAGTAGCCCTTTCTCGATAGATAAATCACTCATCAACGTCCCCCCACAATTGCTCTTAACTATATCCCCGACTTGCTTTGCGTTGAAGATCCCAATCTTCAAAAGTCATAAATGAGTCGATCAAGAGTAGAAGAAACAGGAACTCTTGATCTAATAGATAGGTTGTTGTCGTTCAGATATAGCCCAATCCCGTTATAATCGGCGTCTGATGCGTAAAATGGACTGAGGTCTCAAAAGGGACAACGGCTTTAAAATTGTACAAAGCCTTTTGAATGGTATAAAAAAGAAGGTGGATGACATATCATGGCATCAGTTTCAGGATAAGGGGCTTCTGCGACTTGCTGTGCGAAGGATGAAACTCGAACCCTGAAAAATTAAAATTTAAAAACAGTGGTATTTTTCTTAGATACCTATATCCCCGACTTATTGTGTGAGACCATGGTATCATGAAAAATATGAATTATACAAATAATTCTTTACTCCGAAACCTTAATAAATGATTAATCGTTATAGATGTGTGCAGTGATTAATCGTGATAGATATTCATTGCCCATAAAACCAGGAGGAAAGAAGAAATGGACACATACTACGCAGGTTCTACAATGGATGAAGAAGACGGTATCCTTGAATGGACAAATAGAGGACTTAAAATCGATGGCAACGGAGCATTCATTGCCACCCTTACAGTATCCATTGCCCTGATGGCCTTCCTCAGACTTTCATCTTATGCTAACCTCTTCTAAGTAAAGGAGCCCTCCGTAAGACCGGAAACTCCTTTATTTATAGTTAAAACCCCAAATTATTAGACTAATTCGTTATATAGACTGTTCCATGGTTAGACCTGAGGGGATCTTTATTGAACGGCATATGACCGTTGAAGAGTTAGACAAGCAGATAAAATTAGAGAAGAATGCAACAC
>NZ_JAUVEY010000176.1:0-3581 GCF_030594565.1 Methanococcoides sp. | reverse complement strand
TCTGAAAGGAAGACCGAGAGAATGATCCTGCAAAGCAGGATCTCTGATGTGGATGAGAAGTTCGCACAGACGCGTGATGAGCTTTCAGTGTTCAAGTCCGAACTTGAGACCGTGAAGAACGATAAAAGTGAACTTATGCGTCAGGAAGACCGTTTGCTGGATTCGTTGAGGAGGAAGTCTGCTGAGGTAAGGGATATCGAGAATGAGATCACGGATGCCAAGGGTAAATCCGAGTCCTCTGACAGTGATACGAAGTCTGCACAGTATGATATAGAGAAGCTAACGGAGCAGATCAATTCCCATACCCGCGATCTTGATGATCTTGAAAGTAACCGTTTCCAGATAAAGAGCGTTGTTACTGATCTTGATGTCACATTACGCAAACATCAGCAGGACTATGCGTTGCTTGAGGCGCGCGTGCGTGCTGCGGAGGATACCAGTAATTATTCAAAAGCCGTTGACATGATCATTGCCGAGAAGAAGCATCATGGTCTTCCCGGAATATATGGTACGATAGCAGAGCTTGGAAGTGTCGATCAGAAATATGCAAATGCTCTCAGCGTTGCTGCCGGGGGACGTATGCAGGCAGTGGTCGTTGAGACCGATGAGGATGCATCAAGGGCCATCCATTTCCTTAAACAGCAGCGCGGAGGCCGTGCAACCTTCCTTCCGCTGAGCAAGATGGAATCAAGGAGGCCGTACAAGGACCTTTCTGACAGGAAGGGTGTGGTAGGTTATGCTATTGATCTTATCGGTTTTGAGTATAAGTTCGAAGCAGCATTCTGGTATGTCTTCAGAGATACGCTTATCGTGGATACGCTTGAGAACGCACGCCGTCTCATTGGCGGCCTTCGTATGGTAACTCTCGAAGGAGAGGTCATTGAGAAAAGCGGTGCTATGACCGGTGGCTCGATGGGGCGAAATTCCGGACTCTCATTTGCAGCTGCTGAGAAGGATAAATTGTTCAAGATCGCAGAACAGCTTACTGAATTTGAATCAAGGCGCAATACGGCGATCAAGAAACTGGATGCTGTCGAGGGGCATATTGCTGATATCAATCGTGAGATCCACGAATTTGAAAAAGAGATCTCTAAGAAGGAAATGATCTTTGAGGAGATCGGCGGCAGGGCTGAACGGCTTACACAGCTGATCGAAGCTAAGAACACCGAGCTTGGGCAGATCGAGGGTGAGAGGGCCAAGCTTCGTGAAGAGATGGAACAGGTCGCTTCAAGGAAGGCCGAAGTGGAAGGGCGTTCCAAAGAACTTGAAGCTGAGATCGCAGTCCTTGATGAGAAACTTTCCGATTCTGAAGTTCCTGAGCTTAACAAACAGGCTGATCGTATCGATGAGGAAATGCGCAGACTGGACGGACGTATCCGTGATATCGAGGCGGATATCAATGCTCTCAACCTCGATCACGAATATGCTTCTAAGAAGATCGAAGATGATCGTCAGCTTATAAAAGAGATGGAAGAGAAGAAATCCACGCATCGGGAACGTGTTGCTGGGTTCAAGGCCAAGATCGCTGAACTTGAGTTCACTCTCCAGGAAAAGCAAAGGCGTGAGAAGGAACTGACCGAAGAGCTCAGGGATATGCAACAGAAGCGCGCTCTGAAGCAGACCGAATACAATCTGGCTGAGAAGGACTTTGCTTCTGTTCGATCAAAACTCGATGATGCGGACAAGGCGATGATGGTACTGGAAGCTACTCGCAATGCTCTTGTGGACCAGACAAAGGACCTGAAGGAAGAACTTGTGAGGCGTGGTATCGAAGAGGTCGAGGATGTTCCTAATTATGAGACCGTTAGCACAAGGATCGCATCTATAGAGAAGGCCATGGAACGTCTCGAGCCTGTTAACATGAGAGCCATCGATGAATATGATGAGGTCGATGGAAGGGTCGTGGACCTTAAGACCAGAAGGGCCATTCTCTTTAATGAACGGGAACAGATCCTTTCTCGTATCGATCAGTATGAGACGCTCAAGAAAGATGCTTTCATGGAAACTTTCCATGGTATCAACGAACCTTTCAAGGAGATCTTCCACGAACTTTCTGATGGTTCCGGCGAACTTGTGCTTGATGATAATGACGAACCCTTCAATGGTGGACTGACCCTTCGGGCACAGCCAAAGGAGAAGACCCTGCAGCGCCTGGAAGCGATGTCCGGTGGGGAGAAGAGTCTTACTGCACTGGCATTTGTCTTTGCTATCCAGCAGTATCGCCCTGCACCTTTCTACGCATTCGATGAGATCGATATGTTCCTTGATGGTGCGAACGCTGACCGTGTGGCGCAGCGTGTTAAAAAGGCAAAGGGTAAGGCACAGTTTATCGTCGTGTCCCTGCGTAAGCCGATGATAGAGGCGGCGGAGCGTACTATTGGTGTGGCCATGCAGGAGAACAACATCACAAGCATTACGGGTGTGAAATTACGTTGAACGATATTCCAGAGGAGCCTGAAGGAATCGATGCAAGTATGGATGAAGTAGGCGCTGGCATCGAGGAGATCGTCAAAATATCCAGTAGTTCCATTGACCCCGAGTTTCTTGAGACCCTTCGTTCACTCGGTGTCGATGAATCGCAGATCGAGATATCCGATGATGTTCTCTGTGAACCTGTGGAGATATTCGTCACCCTTGCGAAGAACGGGGATATTAATCCCTGGGATATTGATATTGTCGAAGTTACGGATAAGTTTCTGGCATACATAGAAGATCTTAAGATAATGGACCTGAGGATCTCGGGAAGGACCCTTCTATATGCATCTATTCTTCTCAGGATGAAATCAACAGGTCTTGTTCAGGAAGATGTGGAATTGGATGATGATCTCCTTGACGATGACATGGATTTTTATGACATCGAGGAATATCCAGTGCCAAAGCTTCCTATACGCCGTACTGCAACCCGGCCGGTCACTCTTCAAGAGCTTATCAATGAGCTTAAGAAGGCGGAAAAGGTCGAGACCAGAAGGAAAGACCGCCGCCTGCGTCGTCGCATTGAAGTGTTTGACAGGGTCACTACAGATGATGTGCTCGGGATAGCACATGAGGAGGATATACGCGGCAGGGTGGATATTCTTCATACTTCTCTGGAAGAGTTGTTTCGAACCAGGGATGAAGTTATGTTCTCGGACCTTGTAGACTGGTCTGGAAGTCGCTCGGAAAGATTGATGACGTATATCTCACTGCTGTTCCTTGCTTCTGAGAAAAAGGTATTGTTGGCACAGGAAGAACTTTTCGGGGAATTATTTGTGCATCCCCCATCTGTCATTGAATGATTTGAAGAGGAAATAAATGAGCGAGAGAGAGATCATAGAAGCCGTACTTTTTGCAGCAGGGGAAGCTGTTGACACACAGACGCTTGCGAAGATCATCAATAGGTCAGCAAAGAATGTCGCACCTGTGATCCAGTCACTGATGGAAGAGTATTCGACACGCGAGTCCGGAATGGAGATCATAGACCTTGGCGGACGTTATGTCATGCAGGTCAAACCAAAATATACTGATCTTATAAGTCCCATCGCACCAAAGGAATTGAAAGCACCGATACTTCGTACGCTTTCCATGGTTGCTTATCATCAGCC
>NZ_JAUVEY010000003.1:0-44809 GCF_030594565.1 Methanococcoides sp. | reverse complement strand
CTTGCTACCTCGATGTCGGTTCTTTCCATCCTGGCTGTGCAGCAGCAGCCAAGGGTGAGGTTGTTCGCCTATTAAAGGAGATCGTGAGCTGGGTTTAGACCGTCGTGAGACAGGTCGGTTACTATCTACTAGAGGTGTATGTGGTCTGAGGGTAAGTTGCTTTTAGTACGAGAGGAACAGAGCAACGGCGCCACTGGTCGATCGGTTGTCTGACAAGGCACTGCCGAGCAGCTACGCGCTAAGGAATAAGAGCTGAATGCATCTAAGCTCGAAATCTAACCTAAAAAGAGACCACTTTAAGGGTTCCGGTAAAAGACCGGATCGATAGGAATGGGATGTAAGCACCAAGGCAACGAGGTGTTCAGTCCGCATTTACTAATATCCGTGCCTCATCCGTCTCGCTTTGTCCAGGCGATATCTGATATGTAATATGATCTACATGATCACAATCCGTTAATTTGAATGAGTATGGCGGCCATAGCGGTAGGGCCACTCCTGTTCCCATCCGAACACAGAAGATAAGTCTACCCACGTTGTTTACTGTACTGAAGTACGAGAGTCTTCGGGAAATCTGCATCGCTGCTATGCTCACTATTATTAATTTGCTTTTTTGTTGCTGGATTTATGATCAATAGCTTTAGCTCTATTTTTGCATATTTAAGCAGAATATTTAGTCTAACTGATCTATTTTTGTCTTGAAAAAAGCTCGAAGGTCGCACAGTCAACAAGCTCTGATATGAAACTTCAATCGTAGCTTATATCTACTTTAATGTATATATTTACTCTTTGCAATGTCTTGTGAACAGGTCATTTATGGCACCATAATATATGGGGATGAGTTTGAAGCAATTGATGGGTATGTTTGCATAGAGGATGGTATCATAACCGAAATAGGCGAAGAACCCACAAAAAGCAAGAACATAATAGCTCCATGTTTTGTCAATTCCCATACGCATATCGGAGATTCCATATGCAAGGACCCTGTACTCGGGAACTGTGAGAACTTCAAAGTATCTAAGGACCTCGATGCTCTTGTACGACCACCGGACGGTCTGAAGCATAGGATACTTGAAAACACTCCTTACTCCGATCTGGTCAGTTCTATGAGAACTACCATTAAAGATATGCTAATGACGGGTACTTCCGCATTTGCAGATTTCAGGGAAGGCGGTGTTCTTGGGGCCCTTGCACTAAAAGAAGCTGTTTCCGATCAGGATATAGACCATATCATCCTTGGAAGGCCAAAATGCACCGACCGACCACTTGAAGAAATTATCTCTGAGCTCGGCAGGGTGCTGCAACAAGCTGACGGTCTTGGTATGAGTGGTACAAATGATCTTGATATGGACCTTCTTCGCAGCTCCAAACAAAAAGCAAAAGACTGTAATAAGTTGTTTGCGATCCATGCAGGAGAAAAGAACAACACTGATATTGACAAAGCAATTTCACTGGATCCGGACTTCCTGATACACATGACAAAAGCAATGCGTTCTGATCTGCAGACAATATCTGACGCAAATATTCCTGTAGTTGTCTGTCCACGTTCCAACTTCATAACCGATGTTGGTATGGCCCCGATCTGTGAAATGCTTGAAGCAGGAGTGACTGTAGGCGTTGGAACTGATAATGTAATGCTCAATTCCGTCAATATGTTCTCTGAAATGGAGTTCCTATCCAAGGTTTTCGGTCTTGATGATAGACAAGTATTTAAGATGTGTACGCTAAATGGAGCATCAATTCTGGGACTTGAGAATACAGGTTCCATCAAGAAAGGTAACAAAGCCGATCTTATGATATTGAATGGCAATTCCAACAATCTGGTTGGTATAAGCGATCCAATAAGCGGAATGGTCAGAAGGGGTAGGCCAGACGATATTTTATCCATAATCTATACAAACTAATGATGGTGAGGGTAACATGACTAGCGAACTGTATAAGAAAGTAATGGTAGCAACCGATGGTTCTGAACAGAACAAAAAAGCAATATCCTATGGTATTGAATTTGCAAAATTGAGTGGGGCAAAGTTGTATGTGGTCTATGTTGTGGATACAGCTGCGTTTGCTTCCATTCCAATGGATGCCGGATGGGAAATGATGTATGAACTTCTGGAAACTGAAGGCAAAGATGCATCTGATCGGGTTGTAGAGTTGGGTGAAGCTCAGGGACTGGAAATTGAGTCCGCTGTTCTGGAAGGTCATCCAAGCAATGAGATCATCGAATTTGCAGAAGGAAATGACATCGATATGATAGTGATCGGTACACTCGGTAAAAGTGGACTTGACAGGTTCCTTCTTGGAAGTGTTGCTGAAAAGGTCACTCGTAATTCTAAAGTGCCCGTACTCGTTGTACGCGGTGAAGTAAACAAATGAATTTATTGAGGTTAATTGAACATGCCTAAGGAAACACTGGTCAGAGATATTATGGTGAAGGACGTTGCATGCGTTTCCCTTCCCGGATCAAGAGATGAAGTTCTTTCCATTCTGAAAGACAAGAAGGTCTCAGGACTTCCAGTTATCAAAGATAACAAATTGGTCGGAATTGTGAGTCGTTCCAATCTTCTAAAGAAACCTACAGAGGAACAATTAGCCCTGTTAATGGTACGTGATCCTGTCTCAATAGGACCTGAAGAGGATATTACTGTAGCAGCACGTCTTCTTTTGAAGCATGGTATCAGAAGGTTACCTGTTGTAGAAGGCGAAAAGCTTGTGGGGCTTATCACTGTTGCTGATGTAGTGGGCAGTCTGGTGGATTTGAATATCACCACTCCTATAACTGAATATCTCAATTCCGGTGTAGGTCCGGTCTGGTATGAGACTCCACTTCCCGTTGTGGCAAGGAACATGGAGCTGGCACATGTAAAAGCAGTTCCTGTTATTGACACAAATCTCGATATCGTAGGTCTTATCACTGACCGTGATATCATAAGTGCAAGTGTCATTGAAGACTCTGTGGAAGTGTCCAATATGTCTGCAGGTGCAGATGATGATGAATGGACCTGGGAAAGTATGAGGGATACCATGAGCATCTATTACAGTGTCTCAAGGATAAAGGTTCCTTCAGTGCCCGTTAAAGAAGTCATGGTCAAGGAGCTGATCTCAGCATCAAGTAATATGGGTGTCAGCGAATGTGCACTTAAGATGAAAAGGAATAGGATCGATCAGGTTCCAGTGGTCAATGCAAACCAGAAATTCATAGGCCTTTTGAGGGATCGCTATCTTTTAAAAGCCATCCTTAACGCTTGATCATAGATATTTTGAAAGGAGGTTTTCTCCTTTCGATACTTTTTTAATTTATTAACCGGATGTAATTCACATGAACAGACCATTTACCTTCATAAATTCTGCAATGTCTGCTGATGGTAAAATATCTACTAGGGAGAGAAAACAGGTACGCATCTCCGGAGATATCGACTTTGATAGGATGGATGAGCTTCGTGCATCATCAGATGCGATAATGGTGGGGGTAGGTACGGTTCTCGCAGACGATCCCAGCCTGACTGTAAAATCTCAGTCCCGTCGTGATGTTCGCAAGAGTGCAGGATTTGACGAAGACCCTGTACGTATAGTCGTGGATAGTAAAGCCCGAACGCCTCTGGATGCGGACATTTTTAAAAAGGGAACTGGTATGCGCATTGTTGCCATCTCAAGCTCTGCCCCTAAAGGAAAGGTGGATGCCCTTTCAGAAAAAGCAACAATTATCACCGCAGGTGATGAAAAGGTCGATCTTGCCCTGCTCATGGGCCAGCTAAGTTCAATGGGCATTCAAAGATTGATGGTCGAAGGCGGTGCAACTCTCAACTGGGGTTTGCTTTCCAATGGTCTTGTGGATGAGGTATTCTCTTTTATAGGTAATATCTTCATAGGTGGCAATAGCTCTCCCACTCTTGTTGATGGGGAAGGGTTCCTCAAAGGTGATCTCCTGCCTCTTGAACTGATAAGTTCCGAAACCATGGAAGAAGGTGTATTGCTCAAATGGAAAGTACTTAATAAATGACTCTTCGGAGCATCAATGCTCTTTTTTTATCCACTCGGTTTTGGGGGCACGTGTGTGAACTATGCATAACCTTTAAATGAAAAAATGTTCATAATTATTGTATTCAATAAAAATATTCTACAAAATAATTGATCCTGGTTGGTGGTATCTATGAAATTAGAGGTTCTCGTTATTACGTTATTCGCTCTGTCAGTTCTTCTTGCAGGATGTGTTTCGGATGTTACTCCTGTTGATACGGAATATGATGCAAATGAACGCGATGCTGTCCTTGTAACAGAACGACAACAAATAGATGATGCACTGGTAAACGGGCCTGTGCTTTTAAAGATAGGGGCTGAATGGTGTCCTCCATGCACTCAACTTGACCCTGTTCTCGATGAGCTTGCAAGGGACTATGAAGGCAGAGCGACTGTAATGTACATTGATTCAGAGCTCACGCCTGGTCTTGCTGGACAGTTCAGTGTTTATTCCATACCTGATACAACTGTGATAGCAGGTATCGAAGATGGAAATTATCTGTTCATGAGGCGTGGTGGTGTAACCGATACTTCACGTAACAAAGCAAGGGTCATAGGATATGTCGATAAATCTGTTCTTGAACCGATACTTGATCATGCGATCGAGTATCATTCAAATATGACTGAATAAGCGAAAGTATTTCACATACACTTTATTACTTATTAGGAATGATCTTATGGATATTGGAGGGGCGACACCATTAGCAGCATTTATAGCAGGGGTGATCAGCATATTATCTCCCTGCGTTCTTCCTTTATTACCTGTTATCTTTGCTTATTCGACTTCAAAAGGTAAACTAAGACCTCTTGCGATAGTATCCGGTCTATCCTTATCATTCGTGTTCATGGGGATAATAACATCTGCCTTTGGTTCGCTTTTTCAGCAATATCTCATTTACCTTACTGCATTTGCAGGCATAATTGTCATATTGATGGGTTTGACCTTGCTTTTTGATCTTGGGACTTTCAATTTCATTGGTAGCCTTTCGGGGAAACAGTTCAAAGAGAACGGCTTAATGGGTGGTCTGCTCCTTGGTATCTCCTTAGGTATCATATGGATCCCCTGTGTAGGCCCTATACTGGCTTCGATCTTATCCCTGGTCGCGATCGAAGGTGACCTTCTCTACGGTGCCTTCCTGTTGTTCGTATATTCAATGGGTCTTGGCATTCCCATGCTTGTAATTGCTTACTCTGTGAACATTTCCTCATCAAAGCTCAGTATGATTGCAAAGTATGATATGTATCTTAAAAAAGTAGTTGGATTCATCCTGGTAATAGTCGGGATGTGGATGCTTTACAATAATGTGCTCATCAGGCTATGAATCTGAATGGATCTGATCCGTTTAGTCACTACCAAAAATTGAACGTAGAAGGGTCAATGTGTTAATTGACCAATAATAAATTTTAAAATTAATAAGTGGTGTGAGTAGGTTTACTCACACTCACAACAGCACTTGCACTCATCCTTTTCCTTTGCAAGAGCCACAAGTTCATTGACACAAGCTACGGCCATAGGTGTTCCGCCGCGTGTACCAACACATGTGATGGATGGAACGTCCATTTTACGGACCTCTTCCTTTGATTCTGCGGAATTGACAAAGCCAACAGGTGTTCCAATGATCAGTGCCGGCTTGATGCCATGCTCGATCATTCTGCACACTGCAAGCGCTGCAGAAGGTGCATTTCCAATTGCTACTATGGAACCTTCGATCCTGTCCCTTGCCATAAGGAATCCAGCAGCAGTTCTTGTAATGCCATACTTTTTAGCAACTTCTGCGTTCTGGTCCTCATCAAGGACGCAGATCACTTCGCAATCATGCCCTTTCTTTGTAACTCCGGCTTTGACCATATTGATATCTACAAAGATCGGTGCACCGTTCTTGATGGCTTTTACACCAGCATCGATGGCATCGTCTGTATAGCGCATGATATCAGCAATGGCAGGGTCGCCTGTGGAGATCACACAACGCTGAGTGACACGTTCTTCAGGAGTCTCTTTCTCACCTTTTACAACCAGATCATGTGCAATGCGGCGACTGGTCATGTAGATGGTCTTTGCTTCATCGGTGCGAGCACCTGAATCAGAACATCCTTCTATGAGCTCTGGGTCGATCTTAACCGTCATCTCTACCAGATCTTCAAGTTCTGGCATGTCCCTTTTATTGCTATCTTCAGTAGTCATATTTCCTCTGATACCCCCTGGGTGTGATTATCTTTTCGCCGTTCTTGCTCTTCCAGATGCGTGAATCAGCATTACAGACAATTATCATTGTGCTCATATCGACCCAGTCGTTGTGATCAAGCACTTCTTCAAGAGTTGTAACGATATAGTCCTGACTTTCTCCGCGAAGTGCGTTCTTGACAAGTCCTACAGGTACGGTTCCATCCTTATGCTTCTTGATGATATCAATAGCCCTTGAGAAATTGGAGTGTCGTTGCCTGCTCTTTGGGTTGTATAGTGAGATCACGAAATCTGCTGCTGCTGCTGCATTCAGACGTTTCTCAATAACTTCCCAAGGTGTCAGCAGATCACTAAGACTGATAACAGCAAAGTCATTTACAATAGGTGCACCAAGAACACTTGCTCCAGCTGTGATCGCAGTGACTCCCGGAAGAACCTCCACATCAACTTCCAGATCAGCATGCTCAGCAACTTCCATTACGAGACCTGCCATGCCGTAAACATTAGCATCGCCGCCGCTTATCATGGAAACTACCTTGTTTTCTTTTGCAAGCTGTACTGCTTTCTTAGCACGGTCTACTTCCTTTCCCATTGCACTGCGGATTATCTCCTGGTTATCCAGAAGGTCTGCCATCTGGTCAAGATAAGTGCCGTTACCGACAATATAATCAGAATTAAGTATGACATCTCTGGCACGGACAGTAAGTTGTTCTACAGAGCCTGGTCCGATACCGATGATGAATAATTTCCCGTTTTCATTTTCATTCTGCGATTGCAATTGTAATCCTTCCATATACTTTCTTTTCCAATATCAATTTCTTATTATCAGATAATGCTAACGCTGCCGGCTCGGCAACACCTTTGAGCCCAAAGCGGCTCGCCTGTGAATCAGACGGCACATCAAAACCGTTCAGAACATCATCAGGCAGGAACTTGATCTCAAATCCCATTTCTTTGATGGCTTCTATCAGTCCGGTCTCGTTTTCCTTAAGTGTGGATGAAGCGAACATCTTTATGTCACTCACGTCCCTTTCCACTTCTTTCAATGCACAATTCACTGCATTGATGACCTCCTCGGACGACACGCCTCTGCGGGCACCTATGCCTAAGTACATTAGTGCTCCGCCTTTTCTTTTTTCAGGACAGATACATCACTATCTACAATAACGATCTTTGGTCCCTTTATCTCCAGGACTTCCACATCCTGATCGAGCAGGGCACAATTCACATCCCTTGTAGATTCCTTGTTGACTATGTCATATCCGAGCTTTGCCGCAATACCTTCGACCGAATTGCGGTTGTGTACTTCAGTAGCTGTCGTGATAACAGGTATCACTCCTATCTCGGATATCTTTCTCACAAGCTCATTGGCACCGTGGTGTCCTCCAAGCAGTGGAATGGCAAAGTTCAGGTTAGAATCGACTACCACTATGGCAGGATCTTCCCACTTATCTACTATAAGTGGTGCTATCTCCCGCACAACGATACCTGTTGCGAACACAGCTACTATTGCCTGATATTCTTCAAATATGTCTTTGAAGATATCCTTCTTGTAAATTATCACATCTGCCTCGATGTGGTCTGCAAGTTTGTTTGCCACATCGAGGTTACGTTCAAATGTGATTACAGCGGTTCTTGTGCCACTCCGTATAGGTGTGACCTCCTGTAATCGATAGGGTCTACCACACCGCCAATAAGGATCATAGCAGAGCGTATGATGCCTTCGTCCTTGACCTTCTGTGCGATATCGGCAACAGTTCCGTAAATGATCTTCTGGTCAGGCCATGATGCGTGGAAAACAACAGCCACTGGAGTATCATCTGAATACTCTACCTTTTCCATGATCTCCTCTATCTTCTGGGTGCCAAGGAAGACCGCCATTGTTGCGTTGTGCCTTGAAAGTTCCTTGAGTTGATCCTCTTCAAGGGTCTTTCCTGCAGGGCGTGTAATAATAAGTGTGTCGGAAACACCATTGAGGGTAAGCTGTGTATTAAGTGCTGCAGCAGTTGCGAACACGGAAGAAACTCCCGGAACACGCTCAACTGTAACACCGTACTTCTTCAGCTCTTCCATCTGTTCAACGACGTTACCATAAAGGGATGGATCTCCACTGTGAAGACGAACTACTTTCTTTCCTTCCTCCAGGGCATCTGCTATCCTCTTGGATATGTCTTCAAGGGTAAGGCCATAGCTGTCAACCCTTTCTCCCTTGCAGTAGTCCACGACAACAGGGTTCACAAGTGAACCTGCATATACCACAAGGTCTGCCTCTTCCAGCTTTTCCTTGCCGAGTAATGTGATAAGTTTTGGGTTACCCGGTCCGGCACCCACAAAAGTAACAACTTTATCTGTCATTGAATACACCTTTTAATCCTTCTTAGCATAAACAATGCTGAAATAGTTTCCTTTTTCGGGGATGTCTTCGCGGTTCTTGATGATGACCTCTTTGTCGGAGAATAGCCTCTCTGCAAAGATGAAATCTGTGTATCCTTCCTTGCTGAACTCCTCGATCAATTGCCTTGGACGGTTTGCTTTAAGCCTGATCTTGTGCTTTGTTTCAGAACCATCGCTGACCTCGAACGAAGTGTCAACTTCAGCATCAGCCCTTGCGGCAAAAGATGTGATCGAGCTGATCCCTGGAATTGTAGAGGTCTCTACGTCAGGATAATGTTTGTTCATGACACGCTTTAAATGTGTGAACGTAGAAAAGAAATTAGGGTCTCCAATAAGACCGAACACCACAGTACCGTTCCTTGCTTCATCTGCAATAAGGTCTGCATTCTTCTTCCACACTTCGTTCAGCACATCATAATCCCTTAACATTGGGAAATCCAATATCTCTGGGGTCGCATATGGCTCTACAAGTTTTGCAGCCATGTTCCCTGGCACATACACCTTATCGCTGTTCTTGAGAATATTAACCGCTTTAAGTGTAAGAAGCTCCGGGTCACCTGGTCCAAGTCCTACTCCTATCAACATATTTCTATCTCCATAAATTAAATCTATCGTATATAATATCAGCCTTATTAAGCGTTAGAAAGTTTTCCTACTACTATATATACAGGATTTTCCGGCTTGAACATGGTCTCTCCAGTAAGCTCATATCCTCTGGTAATGGTCACATGAACAACTTCGGAAAAAATGCCAAGCTCTTTCATCTTGTTCATTGTAGTGACAACAGTTTCGATCCTTACGGCATTGACAACAATATTTCTTGCCTTTTTTTCATAGAGCACATCCAACACTTTGGATATGTTCTTGGTGCCGCCAACAAATGCACAGTCAATAGATCCAATATCAGCGTTCCTTTCTATGGCTTCAGAAGATTCACCATGTATCAATGTGGCATCTTCAATGCCGAAATTCCTGAAATTCGTCCTTGCAACCTCAATAGCTTCTTCTCTTGCATCGATCGCAACTACTTTGAAATTGCGTGCAGTCTTTGAAGCTTCGATGGATACAGCACCTGTTCCACAACCAACATCATAGAACGTGATTCCATCGTTCAGGTCAAGTTTTGATAGTGAGATCGCAATGACCTCTGGCTTTGTAGGGCCCCCGCTTATGTGCAATAGTTCTGACATTTTTCACCTAACTAAAGTAAATTGGAGTTAATTAGATATAGCATAATAAACGTTGTCCCATAAAAGGTTGTTGTGAATGATTGCAAATAACGTTAATAAAAAACATCTGTTAGTATTGGGTACAGCCTCACATGTTGGTAAAAGTGCAATAGTGACAGCCCTATGTCGCATATTCTCTGCTGACCATAAGGTGGCACCCTTTAAAGCACAGAACATGAGCCTCAACTCATGGATAACGGTAGATGGTAAAGAGATCGGTATCGCACAGGCAATCCAGGCAAAGGCTGCGGGAATTGAACCTACAGCAGATATGAATCCTGTTCTTCTCAAACCGAAAGGGGATCGTGTCTCACAAGTTATAATTCTAGGCGAACCCTATGCCGATAAGAGTGCGGGTGCTTATTATGATTCCATAGAAGAGACCCACGATGTATTAAAGGGTGCTCTTAAGAGACTTGAGGATGAATATGATCTCATAGTGATGGAGGGGGCAGGCGGTGCTGCCGAGATAAACCTTTATGAGCGTGACATCGTCAATATAGGGACCGCAAGGATAACTGATGCTCCTATCATCCTTGTGGGGGACATTGAACGAGGTGGTGTCTTCGCAAGTCTCTATGGAACGATCCAGCTATTGCCAGAGGATGTTCGCAAGAACGTGCGTGGTCTGATCATAAACAAGTTCAGTGGCGATCCAGCCATACTTGAGTCCGGATTGACTGAACTCGAAGAGCTCACAGGTCTCCCTGTACTTGGTGTAATGCCTTATTTCAAACTTCGCATCCCTTCAGAAGATTCGGTATCCATAGGTGACAAATCTGCAGATGATGGTGAGAACCATGATGTTGAAATTGCAGTAATAAGGCTTACAAGGATCTCGAATTTCACGGATTTCGAACCCCTTGAGCACATGGCAAAGGTACGGTATGTCGACCTTTCCGATGACCTTGGAAACCCCGATGCGATCATCATCCCGGGTACAAAGAACACGACCAGCGATCTGAATGACCTCGTGGAGAGTGGAATGGCTGACAAGATAAAGTCCTTTTACGGTAAGATCCCCATACTTGGTATTTGCGGTGGTTACCAGATGTTAGGCAAATCCATCGTTGATTCTGGTATCGAAGGTGGCGAATCTGCTCGTTTGGATGGGCTTGGACTTTTGGACATCGAGACCGTTTTCGATGCATACGAAAAGCGCACGGTTCAGGTAACCAAGATCGTTAAAGAAAGTGGTCCTATCTTTGACAGTATCAAAGGTGAGGATGTAACAGGGTACGAGATACACATGGGTCTTTCCTCATCAAAAAAGCCGGTGTTTGGCGATGATGGTTGTACAGATGATAGTGGTCTTGTTATCGGTACCTATCTGCATGGTCTCTTTGAGAATGTCAACATAAGGCGTGCTCTTATCAGTTATCTTCTCGAAAGAAAAGGGCTTGAGTTCAAGGAAGAGGATATTCCTGATAAGGATCCCTATGATGAACTTGCAGACGTTGCTCGTGAAAATCTTGACATAAATAAGATATATGAAATGCTCGGATTAGAACCTGAAAAGGTCTGATCCACTCCATTCTCTTTCTTTTACTTCTTTATTCTCTTTTTTTATTCTTCATATTACTTTTCAGGTTTTATTGGTGATGTGGATGTGAACTTTGAAGGGCGATGCTTGTTCCTCCAAACTTCCTTGTGTTCGAAGAATCGAGTTGTTCTAATGTCTTGAAAAGGAGCCTTGCACATAAAGGTGTGAAAAATGGTGACTTTATGTTCTACTTTATGACTTTTTGTGCAAAACTTTGAAAAGGAGAACATTTATATAGAGGTCGCACAATTATACATTAATGTACATACTTGTACACAAATGCAAAAGGTGATTACATGAAATATTATCTACAGAAATTAATTGATGGTCATGATCTTTCAATGGTGGAATCTGAAGCTGCCATGGGACAGATACTCGAAAGTGCTACTGATGCACAGGTCGGTGCATTTGTGATGGGTATGAAAATGAAAGGTGAAACTCCCGATGAGGTGGCAGGGTTTGCAAAAGGGATGCTTAAAGTTGCAAACATGATCCGCCCTAAGGTTGATGGTATACTCGTTGATACCTGTGGCACGGGAGGGGATCGGCACAATACTATTAATATCTCAACAGCTGCTGCAATTGTTGCTGCGGCCGCAGGTGTGACCGTTGCAAAACACGGGAACCATTCGTTCACATCACTTTCCGGTAGTGCAGATGTTCTCAAAGAACTGGGTGTCAAGATCGATCTGGAACCTGATAATGTTAAAAGGTCAATTGAGGACATTGGTATCGGGTTCATGCTGGCTCCCAAATTCCATCCTGCAATGAAGAGGATGGTAGGTCCAAGAAAAGAGCTTGCTGTAAGGACAATGTTCAATATTCTCGGTCCTCTGACAAATCCAACCGGTGCAAAGGCACAGGTTATCGGGGTCTTTGACAAAGGTCTTTGCAATCTTATGGCAGAGGTTCTGAATAAACTCGGAAAGGAACATGTATTGGTCTTCCACGGGGATGGCATGGATGAGATCTCAACACTTTCTGAAACATTTGTTGCTGAACTTAAAGATGGTGTCATCTCAAATTATACGCTCACTCCTGAAGAATTGGGGATCGCAAGGGCAAAGGCCACTGATATTGTGGGCGGCACTCCTGCAGAAAATGCCCGTGACCTTCTGTATATTCTCAATGGGGAAAAAGGTGCAAAACGTGATATAGTCGTTGTCAATGCCGCTGCAGCGATATATGTTGCAGGACTGGCAAACTCGATAAAAGATGCTATTCCTTTGGCGGAAGATGCTATTGATAGCAAGAAGGCATTGAATAAGCTTAAAGAATTAGTAGAATTTACATCTGGTAATAAGGTGGATAATGAGGCATTTAACACGGGTCAAAGTCTGCGGAATTAAGTCTGTTGAAGACGTTGATCTTGCAGTACGTTCCGGGGTGGATGCGGTTGGTTTTATAACCGATGTGCCCGTGGACACTCCTCGCAAGATAGGTCTCCAAAAGGCAAAGGAGCTTATAGCTCGTGTACCTTTTTTTGTGGATTCGGTGCTGGTAATAATGCCGGCTTCAGCGCAGGAGGCTATCGATATGATCAGGGCCGCTAAACCGGATGTTGTCCAGATCCACAGTCAACTCGATATTGAGGAAATGAGAATTTTAAGGGATAATACTGATGTCAGTATAATTCGCACTTTCCATGTTCAAGGGGATGTGTCTGCTGACGATCTGAGCAATAATATAAATCTGTTCACTTCAGAAAACCTTATTGATGGTGTTCTGCTGGATTCATATGTGTCAGGCAAAGTGGGAGGCACCGGTCAGTTGCATGACCTTTCCGTAAGTAAACGTGTAGTTGATCTTGTGGGTGTTCCTGTCATATTGGCAGGTGGTCTGAATCCTGATAATGTTAAAGCCTGTGTGGAAGAGGTCATGCCTTTTGCAGTGGATACTGCTTCGGGTGTAGAAACGGATAGATACAAAGATGTCGATAAGGTCGCTGCTTTTGTGAATGCTGTGAGGTGTGTTAGATGATATCGTTCGATCTTACAAAAGAGGAATTTACGGATATTGTATATGCTGCAGGAAAACCTGCTATTGTTCAGCTTATGGCTAAAGTGAGGTCAGACTGCTCTCCACTTCAGCTTTACACTACATTACAAAAGGACAGATACTCCTACTTGCTTGAATCAGTGGAAAAGGAAAAACGTCATGCTCGCTTTTCATTTGTAGGTGCTTACCCTGATGGTGTTGTGAAGATAAGTGGTCGCACCCTCGTACTGGAATGCACGGCAGATTCACCATTGATCAGTAATGTAAGACAGAATATGGCTTCTGAATGTGACATCATTGAAGATACTGGTGATGTATTAAAAGCGGTCATACGTGATGGTCATGATGTGCTTGATGCATTAAGGACTGTGTTCCCTACTGCGAACGGGACTGTCTCGCTTAACTGCGAAAGGTTTGACAGACAGACGTTCCTTGGTGGTGCTATTGGTTACAATGGTTACGACATTGTGTATGATTGCTGGTTAGATACTGAACGAAGTCATAATTCAGATATTCCTGATATGCAGTTCATTCTCACAACGAAGACATTCGTTTTCGATCATCTCACAGAGGAAACGTACATTGTACTGACTCCGTTCATGGATATCGGGTGCGATGCTGGTGCTATATATGATGGTGCTTTGCATGATGCAGAGAGAATGCATAAATGCCTTTGTCTGGCAGGCGATGTCGAACAAGACATCTTGCCACCGGTAATGGATGCAGGCGAACCCGTTTGCAATATGGGCAAGGATGTGTTCGAGAAAGCAGTGATGACTGCAAAGCAGCATATCATCGATGGTGATATTTTCCAGGTGGTCTTGTCCAGAAGATATTCTGTCAGGCTGCAACAGTCTCCTCTTGAACTTTATCGTACTCTGAGGGAAATCAATCCAAGTCCGTATATGTACCTTTTCAGTTTCGATGATCTTAGTATCGTGGGTGCAAGTCCTGAGACACTTATGACTGTACATAAGAGGAATGTTATTACGAATCCTATTGCAGGGACATGTCCTCGCGGGAATGATGAGGCTGAGGATGCAAAATATGCTGCTCATATGATGGCGGATGAGAAAGAGCGTGCAGAACATGTTATGCTTGTGGACCTTGGGAGGAACGATGTCCGTATGGTCTCTCAGTCCGGGTCGGTAAAAGTAAAGGACCTGATGAGTGTCGTGAAATATTCTCATGTGCAGCATATCGAAAGTACTGTTTGCGGTGTGTTAAGGCCAGAGTGTGATCAGTTCGATGCGACACGTGCTATCTTTCCGGCAGGTACGCTTTCAGGTGCACCTAAGATAAGGGCAATGGAAATCATCGATGAGTTCGAAACATCTGCACGCGGTGTCTATGGTGGTGGAGTCGGCTATTATTCGTGGAATGGCGATGTAGATACCGCTATCGTGATCAGGACAGTTGTTATTAATGGTAATACTGCTTATATTCAGGCGGGTGCGGGAATTGTGGCGGATTCCGATCCGACATATGAGTATGAGGAAACCGAGCGTAAGATGGCTGCTATGCTGACTGCTATGGGGGTCAAAAGATGAAAGTGCTTTTCATTAACAATAGGGATTCTTTCGTATGGAATCTTGTGGATTATGTGTCCATGTATGAATCCGATACAGTTGTAGTGCCCAACACTATTTCTGTGGAGGAGGTCCGGGACATCAAACCTGATGCAATAGTGATCTCACCGGGTCCGGGAAATCCTGGCAATGCACGTGATATTGGAAGTTGTCTTGATATCATCCGTGAGTTTGGTGTTAAAGTGCCTATACTTGGTGTATGTCTTGGCCACCAGTCGATTAATACTGTTTATGGAGGTACCATCGGTCATTCTCCTGATGGACCGGTTCATGGTAAGGCCTCAATGATCTCGCATGATGGATCTGAGCTTTTCGAAGGTATTCCTGGAACATTTGCTGCAGGGAGATATCATTCCCTTTCTATCCATGAGCTAGCTAAGGATGTCAAAGTGATAGCAGAGAATGATAATGGTGTCATAATGGGCATCAAACACAGTTCTTATCCTGTTTATGGGGTGCAGTTCCATCCGGAATCGATATTAACTCCGGAAGGGTTGAAATTGGTCGGCAATTTCCTGAAGCTGGCAGGTATGCGAACGAAGGGTTAATGTCCATTGGTGTTATCTTTTTGAATATGATAATTGGACTGACCGGAACTCCGGGTACTGGCAAAACGTCTGTTAGCAGGCTTCTTCAGGAGCATGGCTATAATGTGCTTTACCTGACCGACCTGATCAAAGATGAATGCCTCTATTCTGAGGTGGATGAGGATAGGGATACACTGGTTGCGGATATGGACCGCGTGTTCTCCCGTGTCTGTGAGCTGGCCGGTGATGATGAAGGGGTGAACATTATCGATAGTCATATGGCCCATCACATTGCTGATGTGGTCATAGTTCTGCGTACTGCTCCCTCAGATCTTAGGGAACGTCTCAGGCTGCGCAATTATTCCTATGCCAAGATAGAAGAGAATGTGGAGGCTGAATGTCTGGACGTTATATTGGTTGAGTCTGTGGAATGGTGTCAGAAAGTATATGAGCTTGATACTACCGGAAGAATGGCAGAAGATGTGGTGACTGATGTGGAGGAAATTATATCGGGTATTCTGTCAGGTGACGATTCCGAGGTTTACCAAAAGTATATGCCCGGTTCCTTTGACTGGAGTGGGGAGATATTCTGATACCTCATCTTATTTTTTTGTCGGGTGTGAAGCCGTAATATTCTGTTCTGTCAACTCTTCATCTTTTTCTCGTTCTAGACACATCAGAAATTGTTAGTTGGCACCATATTTCATTTACATACGATCTCTATAAATTTTATAGCTGCTCTTTGGTTAAATGTAAATATGCTTACTACATATTTTAATTATATTTTCATAAAGGAGTATAGTATGAGATTCATAAAAATAGGAATTGTTCTGTTGTTGATGGCAGTGTTGGTGGTATCCGGATGTTCTGATTCAGGTGATACTGAAGAGGTATCAGAGGTCGCAGAAGATCTTGGTGTAGATGTGGTGAGTACATCATTTGATGATCTTGGTATTATTTATTGCAATCCTGAAGTTACTCAGGATGAGATCGCAACTCTGATCGATGAAGAATACAAAGGTAATTTCGTTCAGTGGACGGGGACCGTATTTGCTATTACTAATAATGGTAACTCATATACAGTTCAGGTTCAGCACTGTCCGGATTCTCTTTCTGACGCAGGTGTAACTTTCAGTCAGGATCAGAATGATGCTGTTTCACAGGTCATAAAAGGTCAGGAGATCACTTATGTTGGAAGGATAACACGCTACCAGGATAATGTTGGTCTTTGGATAGAAGAAGCTTCCCTTGTTGTTTAAGGGTGTAGGATAAATTCTTTCAAAACAGATTCAGGAATACAATTATTTGATGGTGTTTTCACCATCGTTTTTCATTTTAAATATTAAGGCTCAGTCCGTGCCTGCAACGCGTCTTAAGCGTCTTACACCGTTGATCTCTTCGATAACATCAGCAACTGCATCCGGTACAAGATGTTTCCATTCTTCCCCTTCAAGCATACGTCTGCGTATCTCTGTACCTGAATACTCGTTCCTGTGGTACATAGGTGGCTGCTTTACTTTAACTCCTGTCTCTTCAAAAAGTTCTATGACGAGAGGGTTATTGGTATAGACCGTATCAAAGGGTGGCGTTCTGGACGTCACATAAGAGACCCATATTGGATTTTGTAGTGTGTCGTCTATGGGCAATGCATAAAAATGAACGTCAATGTCTTCAAGAGCATGCCTTATCATCAGAACTCGCTCACCAGCAGTGAATGGGTTATTCAGTTCATGGCTTGTTTGGGCACTTCCTATTCCTATTATAAGTTCATCGACCTCTTCGGCGATGCTGGTTATCACGGAGTGATGGCCCAGGTGGAATGGCTGGAAGCGCCCAATGTAAAATGCCCTTTTCATATTCATGCTCAACAACGTTAACGGAAACCGCCATCATCGAATGAGAATTTCTCACACACTTCTAGGTAGTGTGCAGAGTTGTTGTCATGTTTCATTTTCGTCAGTTTCTCAATAAGGAACATTCCCGGCTTTGGATCTTCCATGAACTCAAGTTCACTTTCGACCATTTTAAAGTACTTTTCACCCGCATCGGTGCGTATAAGTACAGAGTTCCAGCCATCTGGTGTGCCTACTGAACCTACTGCTATGTCTGCAAAGACTGATGTGTAGTCATTACAGTGGTGGCATGGGTTCCTTGCATGAGGGGCAACCTTTGCGATAGGCACGCTGTGCTCTTCACCATCTTTGGTGTATGCCCAGAACTTACCTTTGCCAAAGTCCATCTTGACAACATCCTCGGCTTTGACGCCCATTATCTCAGGTATGATCTTATCTGTCATGACTTCCTGGTAGAAGCTTTCCATGCAGAGCAGACCTACGATAAGGACTATCTTGTCGTTTACGTTCTCTGAAATGAGTCTTGCACCGTGTGCCTGGCATGGTACTCCGATCACAGCAATCTTCTCATACTTGTTGAATGGATCTCTTAGTATTGAAAGGACTGAATCGTATGTGTATTTGGTACCCTTTGCTTTTTCGACATCTTCTGCACTTGTGAAGAGTTCAAGCTCGGTTTCCCATTTTTCATTTCTGGTGATACCGACAACACAGTCGATCTCACCCTGTCTAAGGAGTGATCGTGCAATAGCGGAAGTAACACCGCCGTCCTGACCGGCAATGTTGCTCTTTGCGGCAAGGAAGCTTCTGACGTTAGCGAACTCGTCCTCGAAGTAACCGTCAACGACCGGGCAGATCCTGCTGCATGTAAGACATCCCTCACATACATTAGGGGCAGCACCATGTGTGTACAGTTCGAGGCTGTCGGGGTCGCGGATCTCCGCTGCCTTGTCACCCATTGTTATTGCACCGGCAGGACATGCTGAAACGCATGCCCCACAAGCGGTACAGACGTCATATTTAATGACGTCCATAATTTTAGGATAAACCATCAGTTCCCACCGATGATCTCCTTACCGATGAGTTTGATCGCTTTTTCTTTGTTAGGTCCGATAGGTGAACCTGCAACGATCTGAGTAACACCGATGTCAAGCAATTCATTGATCCTTGCTTTACAGTCGTCCGGTGTGCCGGATATGGAGAATGATTCCATCATGTTGTTTGTGACCATGTCACCCATGAGTGCTCCGAAGTCGCCCTTTGCGATAGCTCCGCCGATGTCTGTCTTTGCAGCGACATCAATGCCGTGGCGCTCAAGGACCATGTCAGGTGAACCTGCAACAATGAATGCAACAACGACCTTTGCTGCGCTTCTTGCTTTTGCAGCATCCTTGTCAATTGAGAAGCATGCGTATGCTGCAACATCAACGTCCTTTGGATCTCTGCCTGCTTTCTTTGCACCGGATGTGATCTGTTTTACTGCTACTTCAAAGTCCTTTGGGTGTGATGCATTGATAAGTACACCGTCTGCGACCTCTCCTGCGAGCTCGAGCATCTTTGGACCCTGTGCACCCATGTATATAGGTACGTCACCGGTCTTGAATGCTAACTTTGCACCGCCGAACTGGACCATATCTCCGTCCATTGTTACTTTCTCACCTGCGAAGAATGAGCGAAGCGCAGAGATATTTTCCTTTGTGGTGGTAAGTGGTTTTTCCCATTCAATTCCCATTGCATCGAAGGTTGCCTTGTCGCCAGGGCCAAGACCTAAGATAGCACGTCCGCCGGATATCTCGTTAATTGCACCAATGCTTGAAGCTGTGATAGCTGCGTTCCTTGTGTAGGGGTTTGTAACGCCGGTACCGATCTTGATGCTGTTTGTGTTCATGGCAAGAACTGCCAGTGTTGAGTAAACGTCACGATTGTTGTAGTGGTCAGTGATCCACACATTGTCAAATCCTTGCTGTTCTGCGAGCTTTGCGTAATGTGCGATCTTAAGCACTGGATCATTTGGCACGAATTCTATTCCGAATGTCATTTAAATCCTCCAATTTAATAATGTTATTCAGGATTACGTGCATATATTAAAACCTTATTGGTTTATCCCGAATGGGCAACATTACCCCTGCTATTCTTATATTCTGTTTCTGATGTTCCTTTAAGATATGTGGGATTTTCTCTTTATTCCTATATGTTTCACCGCTCTCTCATACCAATGCTCTTCTGTCACTTTTGAAATACCGATATGCATAAATATTCATCTAACCTATTTTTAAGAGTAGTAATGGATCCATCTATGGAATTCAAGGGGACTGCCGGGGGCTATCATTCAATAAAGTGGGAATTCAGGGTTATCTGATGCATTTTTCAGGCAACTCTTTAAATATTCCTCACTGCACATTTCCAATAGCAATAATAATCGAATATTTGCTGGGAATATGTACAAATTGATGATTTCGGGATTTTGTCCTATATGTCCGTTGAAACGATTTACAGACAAACACCTTTTCGAAAGAATACGTTGGGTGATCGAATGAAATGTTATGAATGTGCAAAGAACGGAAAAGACTCGGATGTTTTAGGCATCTGCATCGTATGTGGCAGAGGGGTTTGTAAAGACCATCTAATGCGTGAAAAGATCCCTAAATGGGATGGGGAATATGATATCAAGCTAAGCTGTATGGGCGATTCCTGTAAGCTGAAGGACATGCAGCCAATGCTCAAGATAGTGTGCACACCATGCCATGATGCTCTAATAGGGAACCAGTGAGGTGGATACCATGATGAAATGTTATGATTGTATGGAAGAAGGCAAAGACACTGAATCTGCGGCTGTCTGTATATTATGTGGAAAAGGACTTTGTGTGGACCACTCAAAAGAGCTTATTCTTTCGGTCTCAGCAGGGAAACCACCACATACCAAACGTATGCACAACGGCCTTTCAAAGATCCTGTGCAACTACTGCCTGAGCAACACGATCGTTGATGCCTTTGACTGATCGCATTGATGCTGATAAATTTATAGATTAATTACTTAGGGAGTGGTATAATATGGGCGAAGAAAGCAGAAAAGTAATAGACGATATTGGTGAGAAGATGGGGTTCACACCTCAGATACTTGAGACATTACATGAACTGGATCCTCATTTCGTAATGAAGTACACCCGCTGCGATCATAAGATCCTGACAGATGGTGCCCTTCCAGCAAAAGTGAAAATATTGATGGCACTTGCCGTTGTGGCTTCCAAGCAGTGTGAAGCCTGTACGGTGGCACAGATGAAAAGTGCATTGAAGAACGGTGCGACAAAAGAGGAGATCATGGAAACTATGGAAGTTATCTCCGTAACATCCGGTGCACCCGCTGTGGCAGCATGCCGTGATGCGTTAAAGCTGTTGAAATAACTCAGCCGTTCGGTTGAAGAATAAGGGCACAATGCCATATGGGTCGTATGTGTTCTCACGACCCCCTTTTTTAGCTTGTTCCCTTGTTCATTCATTTTAAATGATCTCACGGGGGTTTCTCATATAAAGTCCATTCATTTATGTTTGACCTTTCTATTATTTGTGGCTACGATCCTGTTTATCACATGTACTGCCTCAGCCGTTGAGCCGACAGGATTTGGTGAGTTGAGCTCTGAAGATTTCGTGAGCAATTCAAAGTGTGCGAATTGCCATGCTATATTGCGTAGTCAGCTGGATAGCAGTATGCATGCGTATGCTTATTCTGACCCTCTGTACCAAAAAGAGGTTCTGCTTGCAAGTGAAGATACCAATGGTCAGACCGATGAATTCTGTTCCCGCTGCCACACCCCTATCGGTGTTGTCAGTGGTGAAGTTCCTCCCATCGATGGCTCCATGATAAGTGATGTGGCCTCGGAAGGTGTTCAATGTGATTTCTGTCACACCGTATCCGAAAGTGCAGGTATTGGTGACGGTGGATTCGTTTCAAGTCCTGGCGATGTAAAATGGGGCTCGCTTGATGATGCGCCTTCGGCTTTCCATGGGTCCGAGTTCAATGGTCTGTATATGGAAGCTGAATACTGCGGTATGTGCCATAATGTGAACAGTCCTTTCAATGATCTGCCTCTCGATGATACTTACACTTCCTGGTCTGAGAGCTCTTATGCAGAAGAAGGTGTGGTATGTCAGGATTGCCACATGAGTCCGGGTATAACCCATTTCGAAGCAGCTCCGGGTAGATCCGCTTCCAGTTCTCCTAAGAGGAGCCATATTCCTGTACATGAGATCGTCGGGGGGAACTACTTCATGCTTAATCTCCTAAGTGATGGCAAAGCCGGTGATGCTGCTGTGGAAAGGCTTCAAAAGGCTGCAACCCTTGAAGTGGACGTACCAGAATATGCAATTTCCGGTGAAGATGTTTCGATCAAAGTCTCTGTTACCAATTCCGGTGCCGGTCATAAACTGCCGACCGGGATCTCTGAAATAAGGCAGATGTGGGTATCTGTCACAGTAACGGATGCAGATGGACTACTATTATACAGTTCTGGAACGCTTGATGGTGAGGGGGATATCGAAGATGGCATTATCTATCACACGGTCCTTTCCGATGTTGATGGGGGTGTGACAACTAAACTATGGGAAGCTGAGGCTATCGTTTCCGATAATCGAATACTTCCGGGGGATACGGCGGTCGAATCCCATTCGTTCGTTATGCCGGAGGATGCTGTGGATCCTATTCTCGTTGAAGCAAAACTATTATACCGCTCCGCACCTCAGAGTATTGTTGATGAACTGTTCGGCAAGGGTACTTATGAAGTTCCTGTGATCGATATGGTAAAAGCCTATGGTTCTATCAATGGGGATGCTGAAGTGCCTTCAGGGTCAACACCGGGATTTGGTGCAATATTGCTTATATTTTCACTGATCGCAGCGGGTTGTGTTGGCAGGATCCTCAAATGATATTGGAGAATTAATATGTCTGATAATGCGATAAAGCTGCTTGGGATATCGGGCAGTCCTCGAAAAAAAGCCACTGATCGAATGGTCAGGGCTGCCTTGGAATATGCTGAGGAGAAGTATAATGTGGAGGTCGAATATTTCTCCGCTAAAGGTAAGGATCTGAAATTCTGTATCCACTGTGACTATTGTGTAAGGACAAAACAGGGATGTATCCACAAAGATGATATTGTGGAACTTTATGATAAAATGGTGTGGGCGGATGCCTGGATCATAGGCAGTCCGGTATATCAGGGTACGGTCAGTGGACAGACCAAGACTATAATGGATAGGTGTCGTGCAGTTGTTGCCCGCGACCCTAAGGTCTTTATGAACAAAGTGGGTGCTGGAATGGCCGATGGCGGTGACCGTGTGGGCGGGCAGGAACCGGCTTTACAGGTTATACATAATTTCTATATCATCAGCGAAATGATCCCCGTTTCCGGTGGGTCTTTCGGTTCCAATCTCGGAGGCACGTTCTGGTCACAGGATAAAGGTGCAGAAGGTATTGAGGTGGATGATGAAGGATTAAGAAGTATGCGAAAGACCGTTCGCAGACTTATTCAGACAGCTCAAATGTTAAAAAAAGTACCCTCGGAGGATATTTAAGTGGAATTCGAAGCCCCTATCACTGAAATTATAGAACAGACACACGATGTGAAAAGTTTCCGTTTCAAAAGGCCCGAAGGGTTTGAGTACAAGGCCGGACAGTATTTATTTGTTAGTATTCCCGTAAATGGCGAAATGCAGCGTAAGCCCTTCACAATATCCAGTAGTCCTACTGAGAATGATTATCTGGAGTTCACTAAAAAACTTACCGGGCATGAATACTCTGATGTACTCGATGCAATGGTTCCGGGTGATGTTCTTATTATCAACGGTCCTAATGGCAGGTTCACTTTTGAAGGGGAGTATAATAAGATCGCCCTTATAAGCGGTGGTATCGGCATTACTCCTATGATCAGTATATGCAGGTATTGCAGCGATAGTAAGACTGGTACGGACATTGTGTTCCTTGATAGCAATAAGGTGGAGGATGATATTGCGTTCAGGGATGAGCTGGATGAAATGGCTAGTAAACATCCTAATCTGAAGGTCGTACATACGCTGACACGTGCCGGTACTGATTGGCTGGGTTGTACGGGGCGTATATGTGAACCAATGGTATTGGACTATATTTCTGATATCATGGAACGTACGGTCTATGTCTGTGGACCTCCTCCAATGATGAAGTCCGTTGAAGAACTACTTCTTAATATGGGGATTCCTAAAGAACAGATCAAGAAAGAAGCACTTGTGGGATTCTAAGTAGTATTTATTGATGATGTTGTTCGAAATTTAACAAAACGAGGTATACTAATGAGTTGTATCAAAGGAACTGAAACTGAAAAGAATCTATTGAAAGCCTTTGCAGGCGAATCACAGGCAAGGGACCGGTATACGTACTTTGCTTCAGTTGCCAGAAAAGCAGGTTATAATCAGATATCTGCTATTTTCGCTGAGACCGCAGATAATGAGAAGGAACATGCAAAGAGGCTTTTCAAGTTCCTTGAGGGCGGAAATGTTGAGATCACAGCTTCTTTTCCTGCAGGCGTGATATCAAGTACAAGGGATAATCTTGAAGCTGCGGCTGCTGGTGAGAATTACGAATATACTACTATGTATCCGGAATTTGCCGAGATCGCTGAAACTGAAGGTTTTCTTGAGATCGCTTCTGTGTTCAGGCATATCGCTGTTGCAGAAAAAGGACATGAAGAGCGTTATCTAAAACTTGCTGCCAATCTGGATCACGAAATGGTATTCAGAAAGGATGGTACTGTTGCATGGGGATGTCGCAACTGTGGTTATATTCATGAAGGTCCTGCAGCTCCTGAAAAATGTCCTGCATGTGATCATCCGAGAGGTTATTTCGAGGTCAAGGCAGAGAACTACTGATGTGGGGTTATGATATGAAACGTATTGCATGGGGTATTACAGGTTCAGGTGACCAGATAGTTGAAACTTATCAGGTTATGAAGGACATTAAGGAACATACTGATCTTGAGTTCATGGTCTTCCTTTCAAAAGAGGGTGAGACCGTTATGAAATGGTATCGTATTTGGGATGATATTCAGAGGGATTTTCCGAATATCAAGACTGGTGTGGGTCCGAACTCTCCTTTCATTGCAGGTCCACTTCAGGTAGGGCACTATGATGCTTTGATCATTTCACCTGCAACGGCTAACAGTGTGGCCAAGATCGTTCACGGCATCGCTGATACGCTTGTTACGAATGTCGTTGCACAGACCGCAAAAGGAGATACGCCTATCTATATTCTTGCAGTTGACCAGAAGCGCGGGACTGTGGATACGTATGCACCCAGTGGAAAGAAGATGACGTTGAAGATGCGTGAAGTAGATGTTTCCAATTCTGAGAAACTTGCACAGATGGAAAATATAACGCTCGTCGAAAAGCCGGAAGATATTTACAAGATACTCGGCGTGGAAAACAAGTGATGGTTTCCGGTTAGTTCCGGAAGTTCCATCATTTTATTATTTTATTTCTGACAATATTCTGTATATATTGTAGAATCGATTTTAAAACAGCTTAGTTCTCTCTTTTGCCTTCTATGAACTCATTTGTCATGAGGTGTGCCACATCGTCAGTGAACTGCTGAGGTGGATGTTTCATGAAGTATGAGGATGGTGAATATAGAATTCCACCTACTCCTCTGATCAGTGCAAGTTTACAGCAGCGTATGGCATCAATGACAACTCCTGCGGAGTTGGGTGAATCTTCGACCGAAAGGCGAAGTTCGATGTTCATTGGTACATCTCCGAAGAGCTTTCCTTCCATTCTCAGGAAACATAGCTTGTTGTCCTGCTGCCATGGGACGTAATCGCTTGGTCCGATATGGATGTTGTGATCTTCGAGCCTTTCTGAAAGGACTGACTGGACCGCTTCTGTCTTTGAGGTCTTCTTTGAAGAGAGCCTGTCGCGGTTGAGCATGTTGAGGAAATCGGTGTTGCCGCCGGTGTTGAGCTGGTATGTCCTCTCCAGTTTAACTCCCCTTTTATTGAAAAGGTCTGCAAGTGTGCGGTGTGTTATGGTTGCACCAAGCTGTGCTTTGACATCATCGCCGATTATTGGAATTCCCTTGTCTGCGAACTTCTGTGCCCATTCCGGGTTGCTCGCAATGAATACTGGCATGTTGTTGACGAATCCGACATTTGCATCGAGTGCGCATTGTGCGTAGAACTTTGTTCCTTCTTCAGATCCTACTGGGAGGAAGTTCAAAAGTATCTCAGCACCGGAGTCCTTTAGAATGGATACGACATCTTCTTCTGTAGATTCAGGTTCTGTTGCTGGAATGAACCTGTACTGGTCCTCGTAGTTCATCATGTGTTCGGACACACCGTCCTTGATGTTTCCCATTGTGACCTTTACTCCGGTCTCTGGTATATCTGGACAGAATACGGTCGTACAGTTTGGATGTGCAAAAATGGCTTCTGATACGTCCTTTCCTACCTTCCTCTCATCAATGTCAAATGCTGCGACTACTTCAATATCAAAAGGTCTGTACCCACCTATCTCCCAATGCATAAGTCCTATCGCATCTTTTTCCTCTTTGTCTTTATAGTACTCAAGGCCCTGGATCAGTGAACTGGCACAGTTGCCAAGTCCTGCGATTGCGATTTTTATCTTGTCCATAACACTTCCTCTTAACTAAAGTGAACGATTGACTCTGTATATTCTATAATCGTTATGCAATGTCTTAATGTTTACCAGTAAATAAAAAGGTTTCTAATATAATAATTATTAGGATAGGGTATGCTCTTAGGTCGTTGCTTGTTTTAGAAAGGTTTTTAAGTTGTGACAACTGTTTATTTTTTAGGGTATCTTGTTTCTATATTGATGGCGAAATCAATTAAAGCGTAGCTATTACGTTTGTTTGGCTTAAGAAAAAATACATGGAGATGATATTATTTCAGACACATTGAATGAATCCTATAATCTGGGGAGTATAGATTCTATTGAAGATGCGGTAAGACTTGGCATCTCTTTTGAGGATCAGGGTAGGGATTTTTACCTTGAGTTTGCATGGAATACCTCTGATCCGGCTGCAAAGGATATGTTCCTTTATCTTGCTGAAGAGGAAAAGAAGCATGCTCAATATCTGGTCGATTATCTTGAAGGTGAGGTCCTTCTGCTCGAGACTGCTTCTGATGCTCCTGATTTCAAGAGTGCTTTCTCTTCAGAGTTCATGACTGATGATCTTGGTGAGGTCGGTATCCTGCTTGCAGCTATGAGGCTTGAAAGAAAGACCGAAGATCTTTACAAAATGCTTTCTAAGAGGGCCGATGATGCTGAGCAGAAGAAGTTTTTCAAGGAGCTTGCTTCGGTCGAAAGAGGTCATTATGACCTTATAGATGGATTTCTCGAATCGTCTACACAGTTCAGGATGCAGACCTGAATTGACGGGGTCAATGGTATGGGAATTATGAATGATACTTTCGAAGTTGCAAAAGGTATCTACTGGGTAGGTGTTATTGACTGGAACCTGCGTGATTTCCATGGTTATGCAACTCCGAAAGGTGGTACTTACAATGCTTATCTGATAATCGATGAGAAGATAACTCTTATAGATACTGTGAAGGCTGAGTTTGCACCGGAGATGATCGAGAAGATCCGCAGGATAGTTAATCCTTCAAAGATCGATCATGTCATCTGTAATCATGTGGAGATGGACCATTCAAGTGGTCTGCCTGCTATCATGGAGTTGGCAAAGGGTGCGAAGTTATTCTGTACTAAGCGTGGTAAGGCTGGTCTTGATGAGCATTATGAATCCGGTGGGTGTGGCAACTGGGATTTCGAGATGGTGGATACTGGTTATGAACTTGATATTGGTTCACGCACGCTTATGTTCATCGAGACCCCGATGTTGCATTGGCCGGATAGTATGCATACGTATTTGAAAGATGATCATATTCTGTTCTCCAATGATGCTTTTGGGCAACATCTCGCCACTTCGGTGAGGTTCGAGGATGAGGTGGAATGCGGGGCTATCGAGGATGCTGCGATATATTATGCGAACATCCTCCTTCCTTTTGGTTCCAAGGTGCTCAAGTATGCTGATAAGATCGCGGAACTTGGGCTTGAATTTGATATGATAGCGCCTTCCCATGGGGTCATATGGCGAAAGGACCCTATGAGGGTGGTGGACGCTTATGTTAAATGGGCTAAAGGGGAAACTGTTCCAAAGGTATTGGTTATATATGATACTATGTGGAACAGTACTGAGATAATGGCAAAGGAGATCGTTGAGGGAATATCCGAAGGCGGTGCTGAAGCCAAGTTGTTCCACCTTCGAAAAAATGACTGGAGTATGCTGTTACGTGAGCTCATGTCATCTCCTGTCATTGCTGTTGGTTCTCCGACCATGCATAATACCATGTTCTTTACAATATCCGGTTTCCTTACATACCTTAAAGGGCTTCGTCCTAAAGGTAAGGGCGCTGTTGCTTTCGGTTCATTTGGATGGGGCGGCGGTGCGGTTAAGCATGTTGAGGAAATGATGGTATCTGCGGGGCTTGAGATAATTGAGCCGGGTCTTCAAGTAAAGTATAGGCCATATGAGGCTGATCTTAAGGAGTGTCGAGAACTCGGTGTCAGGCTTGCAGAGCTTGCATTGGAGCGGTCTGAATGATATTGACTTTAATTGAAAACAAGGATGTGATGATAAATGAAATTCGAAGGCGAACTTGAAGAAGAATTCTATAATAAATCAAAGAAGAATGCAGAGGCTACTGGTTACAGGCTGAACCCTGATTATGATGTCATAACGACCGCAGTCAAGGGTATCTGCAATAATAAACGTGAATATGGGGAATGGTATTGTTTCTGCCAGAAGAGGACCGGAGATGTGGAAAAGGATAAGAAGGTCATCTGTCCATGTCCTGCTCGAACTCGTGATGTGGAGATGCGTGGTTCCTGTAAGTGTGGACTTTACATTAAGTAAAGGCTGCATATCTTGTGAAATATCTTAATTATAATGTCTGAAGGGCATATGTCCTTTCATTTTTCTTTTTACGTCACTTGTACGTGATGCTGTCCTGATCGGTTTGTGATGTGTCGGTTCTGATTTTCTGTAAGTATAGTTAGCTATATTTAGAAGGATGTGTTTTATGATAGATAAATGACAAAAAATGTCATTAATGGACTCATTTAAACAGTGTTTTGTGTCCTATTCATAAGATCACATTTTATTATCACATCCGGAGATTCTAAATATGAAAGTATTGGTAAGCGATTCATTATCAGAGGAAGGAGTTTCAAAGTTAAGTGAGCATTTTGACGTTGATGTTTCAACGGGTCTTTCTGAGGACGAGCTTGTAGAGAAGATCGGTAGTTTCGATGCTCTTGTTATTCGCAGTGGTACACAGGTCACAAAAAGGGTCATCGATGCTGCTGACAATCTTAAGATCGTAGGCAGGGCTGGTGTAGGTGTCGATAATATCGATGTGGATGCAGCTACCGAGAAAGGTATTATTGTTGTTAATGCTCCTGAGGGTAACATGCTCTCCGCAGCAGAACACACTATCGCTATGATGATGTCGATGGCAAGGAACATCCCTCAGGCGAATGCTTCTTTAAAGGCTAAGAAATGGGAACGTAAGAACTTCATGGGTGTCGAGGTCAATGGCAAGACACTTGGTGTCATCGGTCTGGGGCGTATTGGTGCTGAAGTTGCGAAACGTGCACAGGGTCTTGAAATGTCTATTCTGGCCTATGATCCTTTCGTTACTGAAGACCGTGCCAAGGATATGGGTGTTGAACTTACTACCGTTGACGATATTGCTCAGAGGGCAGATTTCATTACAGTTCATACTCCGCTTATAAAAGAGACTCGTAATATCCTCGATAAAGCACAGTTCGATATGATGAAGAGCTCCGCAAGGGTCATCAATTGTGCACGTGGGGGAATTATCAATGAGGAAGCTCTTGCCGATGCTGCAAGGGATGGGAAGATCGCCGGTGCTGCTATCGATGTATTCACCAGTGAACCTCCATTTGACTGTCCTTTCCTTGGTCTTGATAATGTGATCGTAACGCCTCATTTGGGTGCATCAACAGAAGAGGCACAGGTCAATGTTGCAGTATCTGTTGCTGAAGAGGTAATTTCTGTTCTGAATGGTGGCTCTGCACGTAATACCATCAATATTCCTGCTGTGAAGCCAGAAGTAATGGCGACACTTGCTCCTTATATCGGACTTGCTGAGACGTTGGGTAGTGTGGCATCACAGCTTCTTGATGCTAATTACAATAAGATCGAGATATCTTACAATGGTGAGATTGCTGATAAGGATACAAGGGCTGTAACTGTTGCAGCTTTAAAGGGCATTCTTGAGGATGCAGTTGGTTCTGCTGTGAACTATGTGAACGCTCCTTCGTTGGCCAAGTCCCGAAACGTCGAGGTAGTTGAGAGTAAATCCGAAACTTCCGGAGATCATGCTTCAACCATTAGGATCACTCTTTTCCAGGGTACGAACACAAAGTCCGTTTCCGGTGCAGTGGTCGGTCGTGAGCCAAAGATCGTTATGATCGATGGTCAGTATGTGGATCTTGTTCCTCATGGTTTTATGATCGTTTCGAACCACATCAATCGTCCGAACGTCATTGGTCCATGCTGCATAGTGCTTGGCGAGAACGAAATAAATATTTCCGGTATGCAGGTAGGCCGTGTGGAAGTCGGAGGTAAGACCATCATGGCTCTTAATGTTGACAATGAGGTCTCTGAGACTATACTTGATGAGATCCGTGCCATCGATGGCATACTTGATGCAAAATTAGTTACACTTTAAAATTGTTTTGATGTGTGGGCAGTGATCGCCCACGCATACATTCCGTGTTTGGATCGGAGGCATGTATCTATATGATGAGAAAGCGGGTATACCATCGTTTCCCACACAGGGAAGTCCAGTTTGAACAGAAGCATCGCTATTATTCAGACCTGATCTTTTTTGTGAAGGTAATGGCAGGCATGGACGGTAAGTTCGGCATGTTCGTGACCGAATCGACTACTAAGAAAGGACATCGAATTCAGGCAAAGCGGGGAATACATGTTGAGATCGCTATGAATGGTATGGAGTTTACCTCACTGAACTATGATAATGTGGATTCCGTCCTTGAGACTATTGAACCGGAGGGAATCATCGATTTCAGGGTGAATCTTTCCTATAGTTATCTTGATGGGAAGTACAATCGTGTACCTATCAGGGGTGATGCATATTTGGTGCGTGCCATCCTTGAGTCTGAGGTACTTACTCTGAGGATCAATCATATAGATGGTCCGGAAAGGACTGAGTGCGGCAGGGTCGCAGATACTATTATAGATGAGCTTAGACGTGGTGCATAATGGACGAACTTTCTCTTGTGGTAGCATCTCCTTTTAAGAAGAATGCTACTTCTTCTCTTTCGATAAAGGACTTCGAGTTCTCGTTGTCCTTCGATCTTAAATGGATGTCTCCGGCCCAAGCTTCAAAGGTGAGGGACCAGGGTATTATGTCTGGTATTTTGAAGTTCGATGAAGGCGAACTTGTCTTGAACCTGGATGCATCTTCTCTTGACATTCCTGCGGGCTTCAAACCTTCTCCTGATCTTTTCCGTGAGAAGGGGACCATTGAAATGATAATGGACATTATTGTTTCAAATAGTGGGATTGACAAGAGGGAGGTCGTTTCACGTATCAATCAGAAGCAAGAGTCGTTGGATGGTCTTCTGGATGCAGAGGTTGCAGCTTTGCTGGTGGCGCATGAACTGGGTTGTGATGTGGGGCCGCTGTTCGATGATGTTTATGGTAGGGTTTCAGGGATGTCTGTCTGAGGGGTTAGAGTCCGCACAATCTTTATGTACTATTAATATGATTGTGACAACTCCAGTTAATTATCGACTGGGAAGTGTTCAATGTTCGAACGCATTACTGCGTGAGTAAGAAAACTTGCGGAGGGACATTATGAGTAAAAAAACACAAATGAAAATTACAAGGAAAACCAATCCAAGGATTCCTGCATTGATCTCTGTGCTTAAGGATACTGCACGTGAGAATGATGCACCTATCTGGAAGGATATGGCAAAGAGGCTCGAGAAACCTAGCAGGATCTATGCTGAGGTAAATCTGAGCAAGATCAACAGGCATGCAGCCGAGAATGACCTCGTACTTGTACCTGGAAAGGTATTGGGTGCAGGCGCACTCGGTCACGCTGTAACTGTCGCAGCACTAACATTCAGTACAACTGCTGTGGACAAGATCACAAGTGCAGGTGGAAAGTGCATGACCATTGAACAGATTCTGGAAGAGAATCCAGCAGGTTCTGGCATAAGGATCATGCAATGAGGTGTTTCAAATGACAGTAATCGATGCAAATGGTTTGATTATGGGCAGGCTCGCAAGTAACGTTGCAAAGATGTTGCTTTCAGGAGAAGAAGTCTCCATTGTGAATGCAGAGCGTGCAGTGATCTCCGGTTCAAAGGTAACTACCTTTGAGGAATATGACGTTATTCGAAATATGGGCACACGTGAATTCGGTCCTTACTTCCCTAGGAGACCAGACAGGATCCTCAAGAGGACCGTCAGGGGTATGCTTCCTTACAAACGAGCAAGGGGCAAAGACGCAATGGGTCGCCTGAAGGTGTATGTAGGCATTCCTTATGAATACCAGGATGCAGAATTTGTTAGTGTCGATGGTGCAGAAATGACACGTCTTAGCTCTAACAAGTATGTGACCATTGGCGATGTAAGCCGCAAGTTAGGTTCTAAATTCTAAGGGAGATTTATTCATGGCTACTAAAGTTGTTAATACGTCCGGTAAAAACAAAACTGCAATTGCACGAGCAACAGTTTCTGCAGGAACAGGTAAAGCTAGGATCAACAAGAAACCTGTTGAGATCTACGAACCTATGTTCGCAAAACTTAAGATCATCGAACCTCTAATGCTGGCAAGCGAAGCTGTTTCTGGCCTTGACATTGATGTAAAGGTCAGTGGTGGCGGAATCATGGGCCAGGCAAATGCGATCAGGACTGCTATCGCAAGAGGAATTGTAGAGTGGACCAACGACACCGACCTCAGAGATGCTTTCATGGCATACGACAGGAATCTTCTGGTAAACGATGCCAGGAAGAAAGAGACCAAGAAGTTCGGTGGACCCGGTGCACGTGCTAAATATCAGAAATCTTACAGGTAAGGCGGGTAGTTACAATGATTCCAGTTCGCTGTTTCACATGTGGAAAGGTTATTGCGGAAAGCTGGGAAGAGTACAAACGTCGTACAGGTGAAGGAGAAGACCCTGCTACAGTACTCGATGACCTTAAGTTCGTTAGGTATTGTTGCAGGAGAATGTTCCTTGCTCATGTCGAGCTTGTGGACACAATGGCTCCATATCAGTAAATGGGTTGCAAGGTACTCCGAGCACCTTTTGGTGTTCGGGCCACAGCCCTTTATTGGAATCTGTGCGAAATAAACCGGTACCTGAGGACCGATCTCAGCGGTTCCATTGGCCCATTTTAGGCTAACTGATAATATCAGCCTTCACTAAGATCGATAACCACATTCGGAGGGATTCCGAATAAAACTTTCATATATTTAATAAGTCAGAACGAAACCAAATGAATACTGTTTCTGGATTTGATTATTTGTTAATATATAATATCGTCTGACTATGTTTGTTCAAAATATTTCATTAAGGATTTTTTAATAAGGGTGATTAATTGAGCAATGAGAAATACACTAGATATGAACGTGCAAGGATCATAGGGGCAAGATCACTTCAGATTGCAATGGAAGCACCCATATTGGTCGAAGACGATAGCACTGACGCATTATATCTAGCTACAGTTGAATTTGAGAAAGGCGTTATACCTATTTCAGTCAAGAGAAATTTACGATAACTGAGGTGAATTTATGGATAATACGGATCAAAATATTGAGATTACAGCTGAAACAAGCGCAGCAGCAGAGAACACAGAGTCCACATCACTTGTCCCTATAGATGAGTATCTGGCAGCAGGTGTACACATTGGTACCCAGCAGAAGACACAGAACATGATGAAGTTCGTTTACCGTGTAAGGACAGATGGACTTTACGTACTCGACATACAGTCAACTGATGACAGGATCAGATCTATTGCACATTTCCTTTCAAAGTATGACCCATCCAGAATACTTGTCGTATCCGCACGTCAGTATGGTCAGTATCCAGCAACTATGTTCTCAAAGTCAGTTGGAGCAGTTTCAAAGGTCGGTAGGTTCATTCCAGGCAGTCTTACAAACCCTGTCCAGGAAGGTTTCTTTGAGCCAGATGTAGTAATTGTGACCGATCCTGCAGGAGATGCACAGGTTATCAGGGAAGCTGTAAATGTAGGTATTCCTGTTGTTGCACTTTGTGACACTAACAACATGACCTCCAATGTAGATCTTGTCATTCCAACCAACAACAAGGGTAGAAAAGCACTTTCCCTCGTATATTGGCTTCTGGCAAGAGAGATCGCAAACGAAAGGGATATTCCTTTCAACTATGAAGCAAGTGAATTTGAAACAGGTCTTTAATTGACCTGTTCTCATTTTTCGTAACCTCACTCATACATAATATATCCCGTTTGTAACAGGGGGAACAGTAGTATGAGACAACCAACAGTTGCAGGGCAGTTCTATCCGCTGAGCACAAAGGCACTGCGTAAAGAAATCGTGAAATGCTTTCATGGTCTTGAGATAAAGTCTGAAGACGTGATAGGTGCAGTGGTTCCACATGCAGGTTATGTCTATTCCGGTCCGGTTGCAGCACATGCTTTTGCAAGGCTTCCGAAAGCAGACACATACGTGATATTTGGACCAAACCATACAGGATATGGTTCTCCAATCGCAATGTCCCAGGATGTCTGGAATACACCTTTCGGAGATGTCGAGACTGATAGGGAACTGGGCAAACTGCTTGCAGGAACCATTATCGATATGGATGAAGTTGCCCACCGATATGAGCATTCTGTGGAAGTGCAGATACCTTTCCTACAATTCCGATTCGGAAGCGATTTTAAGGTCCTGCCAATTTGCATGGGGATGCAGGATGAAGATACTGCTGTCGAGGTAGGTCTGGAAGTAGCTCGTGCTGTAAAGGAATCGGGTAAAAAGGTCGTATTCATTGCATCAAGTGATCTTTCACATTATGTGCTTCAGGAAAAAGCTGAAAAGTCTGACAATTATCTTATTGATGCCATTCTTGATATGGACGTACCTGAAATTTATCGGAGAAAGTACGAGAAAGACATCACAGCTTGCGGATACGGTCCAATAACAGCAATGTTGACAGCTGCAAAGGAATGTGGTGCTAAGAACACCGAGCTGGTCAAATATGGTACCAGTGGGGATGTTACTGGGGATCCGATGGTTGTAGGGTATGCTGCCATCATTGTAAAATGATCATCTAAAGGAGACATTATTATGATCACCTGTTCTGCACCTGGTAAAGTATATCTGTTCGGTGAACACGCAGTGGTCTATGGAGAGCCTGCCATTTGTTGTGCAGTGGATATTCGTACCAGGGTTACCGTATCTCCTGCGGACACGATCACCATAAGTTCATCTCTTGGAACTACGGGCATCGATTTTGAAGTTCATCCTTATGTTTCAGCGGTCCTCGAACGCTTTCGGGAGATCTCCTCCTTTGATGGGGTGGACCTGCGCATAAGTTCTGATATTCCGGTAGGTTCCGGGCTAGGTTCTTCTGCAGCAGTTACTGTGGCTACGATCAAGGCAATGGATACTTTGCTGGACCTCGGACTTGAACTGGATGATATCGCAAAGATGGGGCATGAGGTCGAGCAGAAGATACAGGGTGCAGCAAGTCCCACAGATACGTATGTATGTACCATGGGTGGCGTGGTTCTGATACCACAGCGTAAAAAACTTGAACTAATTGATTGCGGGATAATTATAGGCAATACGAATATGTTCTCATCCACAAAAGAGCTCGTGGGTAATGTGGCTGATCTTAATAAAAGGTTCCCTGATGTTGTGGGACCTGTATTATTATCCATTGGAAAGCTGTCTGTTATTGGTGAAGATCTTGTGAACAATGGGGACTATGTTTCTGTTGGCGAACTTATGAATATCGATCAGGGTCTGCTTGATGCTATTGGTGTAAGTTGTGCTGAGCTGGGTTCCCTTATATACGCTGCACGTGAAAATGGTGCGTATGGTTCAAAGATAACCGGTGCAGGTGGCGGTGGTTGTATGGTCGCTATCTCTCCGCGTGAGAATGTGGATTCGGTGGCAGAGGCGATCAGTATGGCTGGCGGGGAAGTTGTTGTGACCAATGCGACAGATGTAGGTGTCAAGGTGGAATGCCAGTGAACTCAAATAACGGGATAACTATATTGAAGATCGGTGGTAGCGTCATTACCGATAAGAGATCGGAAGACGGGCTTGCCTGGGAAGAAGAGATAATCCGGATAGCACGTGAAATATCCGGTTTTGAAGGTAAACTTATCATTGTGCATGGTGCAGGGTCGTACGGTCACCCCCAGGCAAAACGATATGCCCTTACGGAAGGTTTCCATGCGGAAGGGGCTGTTGTCACTCACAATGCAGTAAAGGCATTGAACCGTATCGTAGTTGGAATTCTCAATGATGAAGGTGTGAATGCGATATCAGTACATCCAATGTGTTGTACGGTCGCAAAGAACGGTCGCATCTCGGACATGTATCTCGGAAGTATCAGGTTGATGCTTGAGAAAGGGCTTGTTCCGGTATTGCACGGTGATGTTGTAATGGATGAGGTAAAAGGCGTATCCATCATCTCCGGTGATCAGGTGATACCCTATCTTGCAACCCAGTTACAGGCTTCCAGAATTGGAGTTGGGAGTGCAGCAGATGGTGTGTTCGATGATAAAGGTGAGACTATCCCTGTGATCACTGCAGAGAATTTCGATGAGGTAAAGGCGTATATCGGCGGTTCGGCTGGAACTGATGTGACCGGTGGAATGCTCGGAAAAGTGCTTGAAATGCTGGAACTTGGCAAAACATCAAGTATAACCTCCTATATATTCAATGCAACCGTAGTGGGAAGCGTGTCGAGTTTTCTAAATGGTGAGAACATCGGTACCGCAATAAAAGATTCATAATAATACATTAACAGGTTTGATAGATTTGAGTACATCCAAGAGAAAGATCGAGCACCTTGAACATTGTGCAAAACGTCCAGTGGAAGCCAGGAACGTAACATCCGGATTCGATGATGTTATGCTTATTCACAAGGCATTGCCACAGATACATATGGACGAGATCGATCTGTCCACAGAATTTTTAGGCAAATCATTGAAGGCTCCATTCCTTATAGCATCTATTACAGGTGGGCATCCAGACACAACTCCGGTAAATGCCGCTCTTGCGGAAGCTGCTGAGGAATTGGGTGTAGGGATCGGTGTGGGAAGTCAAAGGGCTGCGATCGAGGACCCTGGGCAGGAAAGTTCTTTCAGTGTGGTCCGTGATAAAGCACCAAATGCATTCGTTTATGGAAATGTAGGTGCAGCCCAGATTAAGGAATATGGTATCGAAGCAATAGAGAAGCTCGTTGATATGCTGGATGCGGATGCTCTGGCAGTACATTTGAATTTCCTTCAGGAGGCGATACAGCCTGAAGGTGATCGAGACGCTACAGGTGTACTCGAAATGATCGAAGAGGTTTGTTCTCTCAATGTCCCGATTATCGCGAAGGAGACCGGTGCTGGTATCTCTAAAGAAGATGCTGCATTGTTGAAAGAAGCAGGTGTAAGTGCAATTGATGTGGGTGGTGTCGGAGGTACAAGCTGGTCAGGTGTGGAAGTATATAGGGCACATGATAGCGGAGATGTCATCTCAGAGGATCTGGGCAATCTCTACTGGGACTTCGGTATACCTACTGTTTCCAGTGTTCTCGAATGCCGAAGCTTTGTTCCCGTGGTGGCAACGGGTGGTGTGCGAACAGGTCTCGATATTGCAAAATCCCTTTCTCTTGGTGCGTATGCTGCAAGTGCAGCCCTTCCTTTTGTGGGGCCAGCGCTCATTGGAGCGGATGAGGTTGTCTCAAGCCTGTCAAAGATGCTCAATGAACTGAGGGTCGCAATGTTCCTTTGCGGGTGTGGTAATATCAATGAGCTTCGTACTAGTTCAAAGGTCACTGTAACCGGATGGACAAAAGAATACATCACACAGCGTGGTTTTGATCCAAAGGACCTTGACATAAGGTCTGACCTTTGATAGGTTTACTAAGTCGAAATTCACAGTCATTTTTTGGTCAAGATGACCAAAAGTTATCATTGAATTAGAAAATACAGATAAATTGGAGGAATTATATGACAGATATTGGAATCATAGCAGTAGGCGGCTATAACGAAATGGGTCGTAATATGACTGCTATAAGAGTTGACGAAGACATCATTATCGTTGATATGGGCCTGAGATTAGATAGGGTCCAGATCCATGAGGATGTGGAAATTGATAAGATGCATTCCCTTGAGCTTATAGAAATGGGTGCAATACCTGACGACACGATCATGAAGCAGGTCAACGGCAACGTTGCTGCTATTGTTTGTACACATGGTCACCTTGATCACATCGGTGCAATACCAAAACTTGCTCACAGGTACACTGCTCCTATCATCGGTACGCCTTATACGGCAGCCCTTATAAAACAGCAGATCGAATCCGAACGTAAGTTCGGTGTCAAGAACAAGATAATTCCGATAGAGGCTGGTGGCACCTATCAGATAAATGATGATGTTTCCATTGAACTTATCCGTGTACAGCACAGTATCATCGATGCGGTGTTCGTTGCAGTACATACACCTGTAGGTGCTGTTCTTTACGCATGCGATTTCAAGCTTGACCGCACACCAACACTTGGTGAGGCACCTGACTTTGAAAGGCTCAGGGAGCTTGGAAAGGAAGGTGTCATATGCATGATCGTGGAGAGTACCAATGCAAACCGCAAAGGTAAGACCCCATCAGAAAAGATCGCTCATGATATGGTGCGCGATGTACTCCTGGGTACCGAGGAATCCGATGTCGGTATGGTCGTCACTACATTTGCATCTCACATTGCACGTATCAACTCTATCATTCAGGTTGCAGGAGAGATGGGCCGTATCCCTGTACTCATGGGACGTTCCATGGACAAATATGTGGTAACTGCAAAGAACATGGGATATATCGATTTCCCGAAGAATGTTGAGATATATGGTAAACGTAAGGACATCGACCGGGCTTTCAAGAAGATCATGTCAGAAGGCAAAGAAAAATACTTGCCTATCGTTACAGGCCATCAGGGAGAACCAGGTGCTATCCTTTCACGTGTTGCAAGTGGTGACACACCATTTGAAGTTGAATCCGGTGACCGTATAATATTCTCTGCAAATATCATACCAAGCCCTATGACGCAAGCAAACCGCTATGCACTCGAGACCAAACTTAAGATGAAGGGTGCCCGTATCTATGATGATGTGCACGTTTCAGGTCACGCTTACCGTGAAGACCACTGGGAACTTCTGAGGATGATCAATCCTGAACATGTGATCCCTGCGCACGGAAACATCGGTATGCACAGCGCTTATATTGAAATGGCGGAAGATGCAGGCTATATCCTTGGTGATACGGTCCACATGCTTAGAAATGGTGAAGAACTGTATATTGAAGAATGATTATTTAAATTAAATCGGGTGTGATCATATGGATCTTATGGATGAGCTAAAAAAACGAAGTGTATATGTTGATAAAGGTATAGAAGAATTGCTTCCGATCTCACATCCGGAAGAGCTCTATAAAGCTTCGAGATATCTGCCGGACGCAGGTGGAAAGCGTCTTCGCCCAGCGGTTCTTATGCTTTCCACGGAAGCTGTCGGCGGTGACCCTATGTCAGTTATTCCGGCAGCCGTTGCACTGGAACTGGTCCACAATTTCACCCTTGTTCATGATGATATCATGGACAATGACGATGTAAGACGCGGAATGCCTGCTGTCCATGTAAAGTGGGGCAGCGAAGGCGCGATCCTTGCGGGAGATACTCTTTATTCAAAAGCTTTTGAGATCCTCTCCGTAATGGAAAAAGATCCTGGAAGCATTCTGAAATGTGTTGCACTCCTTTCTAAGACCTGTACTGAGATATGTGAAGGTCAGTGGATGGATATCGATTTTGAGAAACGCGATGCAGTTTCAGAAGAAGAGTATCTTGAAATGGTCGAAAAGAAGACCTCGGTGCTTTACGGTGCAGCAGCTAAAGTAGGTGCACTTCTGGGAGGAGCTTCCGATGAGGTTGCTGATGCTATGTATGAGTTCGGTCGTCTTGTTGGGATCAGTTTCCAGATACAGGATGATGTCATCGATATGGTAACTCCTGAAGATATCCTTGGCAAGGTCAGAGGTAGTGATCTCATTGAAGGAAAGAGGACTCTGATAGCTATCCATGCACTCAACCATGGTGTCGAACTGGAAATATTCGGCAAGGGCGGTTCAGTTTCTCCAGAACAGATAGATGAAGCGGTTTCTATCCTCGAAGGCTCGGGTTCAATTAAATATGCACAGGACCTTTCCACAGAAACACTTGAGAGGGGTAAGAAAATGCTCGATGTCCTTGGTGATTCCGAAGCAAAGAACATTCTTCTCGCTGTTGCAGATTATATGGTAACCCGAAATTATTGATCTGATCGACGGTTAGTATCCCCTTATTTAAAAGGGGAGCATCTTATTTTTATGATCTTTTTTATTTGATCAGATTCATTTTATTGGTTAGGTTCTTCAAATCTCTAAGCTATTGTTTCATTAGTTCCACTTTATTCAGTATGGATGCCGTTGAGCATGAGGTCCAACTCTTCAATAATCCTTTTCAACCATCAACTCTAATGTAGTCTTGGGGAATGAGATGATAAAAGAAGCAATGTTCTATGAAAAGCTGGAAGACGGGAAAGTACGGTGTAGCCTGTGCAATCATCGTTGCAGGATCTCTAAGGGCAAGACCGGTATTTGTGGGGTGCGTGAGAATCGTGAGGGTACTCTTTATTCTTTGATCTATGCTACGGTTTCCAGTGAAGCGGTCGATCCGATCGAGAAAAAACCACTGTTCCATTTTAATCCAGGTTCATCCGTTTATTCTTTGGGGACCATCGGATGCAATTTCAGGTGCAAACACTGTCAGAACTGGACAATTTCACAGGTAGGCCTTGATGAGGCTAATTCAATTGAAATAACTCCCGAACAGGCCATAGATCGGGCTCTTGCTACGGGATGTAGGTCGATAGCATGGACTTATAATGAGCCTACTATATGGTATGAATATACCTATGATTCTGCAAAGCTTGCAAAAGAGGCTGGGCTGGATACGGTCTATGTGACCAACGGTTACATCACACCTGAAGCACTGGAACACATATCGCCTTATCTTGATGCTTTCAGGGTGGATATCAAGGCCTTTTCAGAAAAATTCTATAAGGAAGTCGTGGGTGCCCGGCTCGCACCTGTTCTGGAGTCTGCAAAGCTTGCGAGGGAACTTGGGATGCACGTTGAGGTAGTAAACCTTGTCATTCCCACGCTAAATGATTCTGAGGATGAGTTGCGTGAGCTTTCCGAATGGGTGTTTGAGAACTTGGGTGAGGATACGCCCGTTCATTTCACAAGGTTCCAGCCATATTATAAAATGAAACATCTTCCTCCTACTCCCGTTGAGACCCTCGAGACGGCACACCGAATCGCATTGGAGGCGGGATTGAAGTATGTATATATCGGTAATGTGTTCGGACATAAATATGAGAACACTTTCTGTCCGTCCTGTGGTGAGCCCGTTATTGTGCGGGGTGTCTTCGATGTGAAGGATCACAATCTCACTCCGGATCACAAGTGCGGCAATTGTGGGGCACCTATTATCATCTATGGCGAATATTGTGGAGCTTGAATCTACATTTTCCATTTATTTGTCGCGGAATTGGGCAAAATTCAAGTCTGTTGCAGTCCATTTAACGCTTCCGAACAAAAGGTTTAAATCCGATAGTTGCATTATGAGGAATCGTGCGTTGAAGCGCCATCAAGTGCCGCCATAACTCAGTTGGTAGAGTGTCTGGCTGTTAACCAGAATGTCACAGGTTCGAGCCCTGTTGGCGGCGCTCTTTAGTTTCTTTTTTTCGAGGGCCTATAGCTTAGTCAGGTTAGAGCGCTCGGCTCATAACCGAGCGATCACCGGTTCAAATCCGGTTAGGCCCATCTAAATTCTTTAGATAGTCCTATTCAGATGTCTATATTTTGTACTTAGCTTCAATGGTAATTGTGTGATATCTGTTAGAAATTAATCTAGACTATACCAGCCGTTAAATTCTGTCCAGAAGCACACAAATTAAGCAAAGTTATACCACTCGTTGGTTTCTGTGCAAGTGTACATAAATTAAGCAGATCTACACCGGCTGGAAGCCCAGAGCCCACCAGTACCCAGACATCTCACATAAGAAAAGGAAAAACATATGCATACACTCATAACTCTCTCTATGGGCTTATGGGAGTAGACATATCCCCCACACCTGTGTTTTTTCAGTTATTCGAAAGACGCTGCGTTGAGATCTCAGTATCCAGAAGTGTTTGAAGAGGTAGAAAAGATGGGGACAAAATAATACATTCTCCCCTTCATCCTCCAAGGATGCATCACAACCCCAAAACGAATAACTCTTGAACCACAATGCGTTTTAACTCAAAAACCAATATTCTATATGGGAGCGGGAGCGAAAGGATTTTTTGTCAATCGATTGTTCCCCAGGGTTGACAAATACACTTCAATCCATATGTTCACTCCATCTAGCTTCCGACTTCCACATCTGAATAATAGATTTCTCTTTTTGTTCAAATGACAGTTCTATTAAATGTATCTACAATAAAAATATTTAAATGTACTACCGCAATGCGTTTTAACCTATAAACGAATTCACAGTGTGGGAGAGGGGAGAGAGGACATATTTTCTGTCAAACAATTGCACTTTGTTGACAAAGTACCACTAAACACCCTTTCTTACCCCCCTATCTCATTCATTCCATCCGGATAATAGATTTCTCTTTTTGTTCGAATAATAGTTACAAGGAAATAAATCTCTCTTAAAACATTAAAACATCTTTCCCCTATAGTAATGTATTTAAATCTACAAATCCATATATTGCATGGGTATGGGAGCCGTACGGTATGAAGCGAGTTGGGGAACTTGTGGGGGCGTCAGTTCACTGAAAGGTGATATTCTCTTATCAATGACTCCTATGCCCGTGATTAAAGTAATCTTTTATCTCTTTTCATCCCCCAAGGATGCATGACAAATCCTTCCTGCATAGTATGTGTCATTCCAATTTCATGACCAATCTCGTGCATTAAGCGGAGCTGCCAGTTGCCTACCATAGAATACGATATCTGCAGTCGATTCTAATAATTGATGTTGTGGTCTGATTTCAATCATTGATATGTTCCTCTTCGATTGCTCTATGTGGAAATCTATTTATAGACGCATAATGTATGTGGATTTAGCGAGTTCTTTAAGGGCAGTACCCCCCACTCCCCAAAACTTATTTTTTGCCCTTTAGAACTCATTTCAAATTTCTGTTTCTTCATAACATTGTGCCCTTATTCCAATCATTGTCGCATTCCTCTACAGTTGTTCAGCACACGCAGATATATTTATATATATATAAAAAATATATATTATATCTAATGAGTTCTGAAGGACATTTGCCAATTCGTCTCCCACTTTCGAATTCTTGTCCTTTTAGAACTCAACTTTCAATCATCGTTTCCTGTTTTTTCACGCCCATTATCCGGCAGATAGACGACTACACTTCCAGTAATGTTCAACACTTCCAGAATGCTCGACCTTCTGCTTCTTTAGGCCTTTGAGATCAGCAATCTCCTGGACATAGTGTAGATGGGTATTCTTGTCCTGCTCGATCTTACCACGCTTGAGATCAAGGCCTTTGTAACATTCTCTTAACAATCCAGCACGAGTAGCATTTTCATGATCGAGGGTAAGCTCATCGACTTTAGCCAGGAATTCGGGGATTTTTTTCCATCGGTAGTAGTCGGTGCAGAAGTCACCGATACCGTCTCCGAAGAAGAACTTGCTATAAGCGTCGTTCACGAACTCCGCGACTTCATGTACGATGGCATGACTAACGACGAATTCTGCAAGCTCCTGAAGAAGTACTTCGGTGTAGCTTCACGATACTGTTGCGATTTGATTCAGAGAATGAAGATCGAACTCGAGATGTATTGTCCAGATAGACAGCATTTGTACTTCGTGGAAGGTTGAATTTCAAAATAAAAAAAAGAATGGCTAAGCATGCCATTATACCGTTTATGACCTGCTTTGTGCCTTGCTTTATCATTGGAAAATATAGTATGTTAGATTCATACCAAAAATAAGGCCACCCACCGTCCCCATGGGTGCATATACTGGATCAATATTTAATGCTATTTTTGTTCCTGCCGTCATTATCAACAAAAGAATAGCTAATATACGAATATTTTTTTGATTCTTACTCAATAGCTCGACAACTCTTGATTTAAATTTAAGAATAAAACCCATGTTTTTGAACCCCTCACTCCTTAATTTGAATTCTAATATATAACATTGCCGCAAACGACCATTATGCACAAAAGAGTAGGAGAAATTATAAATAACACATAATTAATTGTATACAAAGAAACTATGGAAATTTATTATAAATGTGAACACTGTCATGAATGTGGGAGAGGGGGAGTAAATGAAAAATGAAAAAATAGTGAAAACAATTATCATTTCATTAGGGGTAATTTCTTTTTTAATAATATACTATTCGATTTATTTTATAAGAGAGAATATAAACTCAACGGTGACCAGTCTGTTGCTTTTAAGCACAGCTGGATTTGCAACATTCGGGATAATCTATCTGTTGGAGACCAAGAGGGTTTAAACGGAAAACACCGACAATGAAAGCAAACGTGTTGACGATCTTTGAGCAGTGCTAATTGCCGGATTTGTCAGCATCTTGGTAGGGTCAACAGATCTACACACTATATTCCTGTACACAATACCCAGGCTTACACACCCACCGGGTCCGTTAGATGTCTTTAATAGCCCTTTTTGAGGGCTGTTATTTACTTTTTTGAAATCGAACTTATCTTATAGTAAATCCCCACAACCAACACCAAATAAGCAAATTTATAACCCTTGGCAATTTATTAGAGGGACATGGCGAAACTGACCCTTCAACAACTTGAGTCCCATCTATTCAAGGCTGCTGACATCCTGCGTGGCTCGATGGATGCATCCGAATACAAAGAATACATTTTTGGAATGCTCTTCCTGAAAAGGATGTCAGATCAGTTCGATGAAAAGCGTGAAAAGATCATCCAAAAATGGATTGCTGAGGGGCTTACAAATGATGATGCAGAGTCAATGGCTGATTCTCCTACTGAATACCTATACTATGTCCCTGAAGAAGCCAGATGGGACAATCTCAAGCATCTGAA
>NZ_JAUVEY010000017.1:0-22235 GCF_030594565.1 Methanococcoides sp. | reverse complement strand
TGCTCGCCCAATAGCACTTATGGACCCGTTGTATTTCGGTCCTCTGGACACCCCCAAGAACCTTTACCTTTTTGAGCACATCATTGAAGGTATCGCAGGTTACGGTAACTGCATTGGTGTTCCTGTTGTCAGGGGTGAAACATACTTCGATGAATCATACAGCGGAAACCCTCTGGTGAACGTTGTTTGTGTAGGTCTGGCACGCGAAGAGAACATCGTGACCGCATGTGCACAGAAAGCAGGCAATAAACTTGTCCTCATAGGTTCGACCACAGGCCGTGACGGTCTTGGCGGTGCATCCTTCGCGTCCCGCGACCTTTCAGAAGAAGCTGAAGCAGAAGACCGTCCCAGTATACAGATCGGTGACCCATTCACCGAAAAACTTGCGATCGAAGCAACCCTGGAAGCTATAGGCGCGGGCTATGTTCTCTCATGCAGGGACCTTGGTGCAGCAGGGCTTGCAGGTGCAAGTTCTGAAATGGCATCAAAAGGTAAACTCGGTATGCGTCTTGAAGCTGACAAGGTTATCCTCAGGGAAGACGGCATGACCCCTTACGAGATCATGATCGCCGAATCTCAGGAACGCATACTAATGGAAGTCGAACCTGAAAATGTCGATGCTGTCCTTGCGATCGGAAAGAAGTACGATCTCCATGCAAGCATGATAGGTGAACTTACAGAACGTCTCTATTATACTGTTGAGTTCGAAGGTGAAATGGTAGCTGACATTCCGGTAATGCTGCTCACCGAAGGTGCGCCAACGTTCGAACGCCCATCCACTGCTCCTCCAGAGCGTGAGATCGGTGAAAAACCAGACCTTCCTGCAGACCTGAAAAAGGTCGTTCTCGATATCCTCTCCTCCCACAACATCGCTTCAAAAGAATGGATCTATCGCCAGTATGACCACGAAGTGCAGATACGTACCGTGGAAAAACCCGGTTCCGATGCAGCAGTTCTTCGCATAGGCGATGGAAAGGGACTTGCCATGTCATGCGGATGCAACCCGCGCCATACACTCCTTGACCCGTACGAAGGTGGAAAAGGTACAGTCCTCGAGAACAGTATGAACCTTGCAGTAAAAGGTGCAGAAGGTATCGCACTCGTGGATTGCCTGAACTTCGGAAACCCTGAAAGACCGGACATCTACTGGCAGTTCAAACAGGCCATCCTCGGTCTCGGTGACGCTGCAAGAAGCCTGTCTATTCCGGTGGTCGGAGGGAATGTCTCCCTTTACAACGAAAGCGGGGAATACGGAACTGCCATCGCACCAACACCGTCCATTGGTCTTATCGGCATCACAGGTGAACTCAAAACAGTTCCTCAAAGCCACTTTGCAGGGGAGGGCAACACCATCATCCTCGTGGGCAACACCCTTGATGAAATGGGTGGCTCGGAATATTACAACATGGCCGGGCTAAGGCTCAACGGTCATGTGCCAAAGGTAACCGATGATTCAGTAAAGGTCATTGAAACGCTCATCAATTTGGTGAGGGATGGAAATGTAGTGGCTGCTCACGATGTATCTGCCGGTGGTCTGTCTGTGGCACTCTCAGAGATGTGTGACTCCATCGGTGCAGATATCGATCTAAACTCTGTAGGCGACAATCTGCGTGCAGACGATATCCTTTTCTCCGAATCCCATGCAAGAGCAATTCTTGTAACATCCTCTCCGGAAAAGGTAACAGAAATGCTTGCCGATGTACCTCATATTGTCATTGGAACAGTAGGCGGTAACAACCTGAGCATCAAAGGTGACGGATTCGATATTTCACTCTCCCTTGAGGAGATATCAGATGCAAGGGCATCTCTTACAAAACTGATGATGGAATAATTTCCATTATCTTCTTTTTTATTTTAGAATTTTATATTGAAGTTCTATTTTTGTAAAACTTTATCCTTTTTGTCATCTACCTTAAAACGTTTCCACTCTATGTCTTTATTTATATGACGAATAGAATTTAATACGATCTCAGGTGGGAATTGAGTTTGAAAAAAGAAGATGATCTACCTTATATGGTCCAAGGTCCTGCCATCCATAAAAGAATATGCTGGCTTCATGCCAGCATTGTGATCTGCTCAACCCCTTTTATCAAAGAATCTACCTCTTCTTTGGTATTGTACAGGGCAAATGAAGCCCGTACGGTACCTTCGACACCGATCAGGTCCACTGATGGCATGGCGCAATGGTAACCGCTTCGAACACATATATTTCGGGTCTCATCAAGGATCATGGCGACATCATGCGGGTTCATGCCCTGCACATTGAAAGGCACGACTCCGGTCCTGTCCTTTGGTCCGTATACCTCCACTCCCTCTATCTCTGCAAGGCGCGTTGCAGTATCCTGTGCCAGCTCTTTCTCATGTTTCTCTATGGCTTCCACCCCAATGTCCTTCACATATTCCACGGCTCGTCCAAGACCTATGACCCCTGGGATATTGGGGGTCCCGGCTTCGAACTTTGATGGGGATGGCTCAAGCTCATAACTTTCAGTGGTCACTGCATGAACGGTTCCGCCACCTACATAAACGGGCTCAAGGATGTCCGGGTCCTTTATGCAAAGCACGCCAGTCCCCTGTGGTCCGAGTAATCCTTTATGACCTGGGGTAATGAAAAAGTCACACCCGATATCTTTGATGTCCACTGGCATATGTCCGGCAGACTGTGAGCCGTCAACAAGTGTCAATACATCGGATCGGTGTGCTATCTGAGTTATCTTCTTGACATCCCTGACAGAACCGAATACATTTGAAACATGGTTGACACTTACCAGTCTTGTTCTGTCCGTAATGGCTTCATCGATATCCTTTGGATCGACACGTCCTTCCCTGTCCGATCCGACGACTGTGACTTCAACCCCCTGTTCTCTTAGCCTCATCCATGGGAGAAGATTTGAATGATGTTCGACAACAGTTGTCACCACATGGTCGCCAGTTTCCCATTTCAGTCCAAGTGATACCATATTGATACCTTCAGTGGCATTTTTGGTGAATATGGTCCCCTCTGGCCCAGTGTTCAGGAATTCAGCAACTGTATCCCTCGCATCCTCATAATGGTCAGTGGTCTGACGGGCAAGCCTGTGAGCTCCCCTGCCATGATTTGCAGCATATTTGAAAAAATAATCGTTCATGGAATTGACGGCTTGTACCGGTGTCTGAGTTGTGGCGCCGCTATCAAGGTAGATTACTTCCTCAAGAACTGGGAAATCTTTGCGTACAGAAAGAATATCATACATATTCGTTTCATACGCAAGATTGCTAAAAATAGGTTTTGCAGCTTATTTAGATAGAAATCCACCGAGCATGAAATTGCAAAGTTCCCGCTCATCAGCATCCAGTCTTTCAGTGGTCTGACCACTTACAACCGCAAAGTACCTGTCTTCTCCATTTCTGGCAGATATATCATCTATTCTCATGATATTTCTCATAATTTAATTCCTCTTGTCTCTTCAATTCTAGTTATAGAATTTGACCTGCATAGCAGAGCCAAACTCTCAATAACGAGTTAATATTATTTATGTTTTTCGATTGAAATAAGAACTTTTGTGTTGTTATTGTCGTAAGGAATATAATGTTGCAAAAGAGTTCCCCTTACCATGTGTCACATCCTGATCGATCGATCATTGCAATATATAGAAGGTACGCAGCGTGTTCTCGATGAGGGAGCTACTCTTGAGAATACGCAACCTCATCTTAAAAGAATAGGTGTCACCAGGATCGCAAGCATAACCGAGCTTGATCGTATCGGAATACCTGTTTTTTCAGCTATAAGACCTTCCGCAGCAGATGGTGCGATATCCATCTATTCCGGTAAAGGAGCTTCAGAGGCACAGGCAAGGATCTCGGCCATGATGGAAAGCTTCGAAAGATGTCTTGCTGAACGTGTGAGTGTAAATGCGGATATCGATGAAGAGATCACAGCAGATGAATTTATCGAGAGCTCAGATAAAGCAAGTGAAGGGTATGAGCTACTGGACGTAGATTCTTTACTTCTCTTTGAACCGATAGCCTCTGATAAACTGGTCGAATGGACCAAAGGCTGGGATATGTTGCAGGAGAAGGAGATCTATGTTCCCTCAAATGCTGTCCATCACCCATACGATTCACCGGGAATGTCAGCAAAACTTTTCCGAAGCAATACCAATGGACTTGCTTCCGGTAACGTTATCGAGGAGGCCATTCTCCACGGCTTGCTTGAAGTGATCGAACGTGATGCTCTGAGCATATCTGAGTTTAACAGGAATCCCGGCAAGGAACTCGTTCTTACTGAAAATGATGGTATCAACTATGAGCTCGTAAAGAAGTTCGAAGATGCCGGTGTGCAGATAAAATTATGGTATCTGGGACATGATACCGCTGTCACCACCATCGTAGCGGCTACCGATGACCTTGAACTGAAAGATGCCGCATTGCTTGTCATGGGTGCAGGCTCCCATCTCAAGCCGGAGATCGCTGTACGAAGGGCGATCACAGAAGCTGCACAATCAAGGGTCGTACAGATACACGGTGCACGTGAGGATACTGACAGGGAATCATTTGTGAGGCAGATCGGATATGACCGCATGAAAAGGATGAACCGGTTCTGGTATGATGAAGGTGAGTCCATAACTATCGATCAGATAAATGATATTTCCGCATCAACTCCTGCTGAGAACATTGATGTGGTCCTCAATGAGCTACGTAAAGTTGCAGACAGCGCAATAGTGGTGGACCTCTCCCGTGAAAGTATAGGTGTTCCTGTGGTGAGGGTCATCATCCCCGGATTCGAACAATATACCCTTGACCGCGAACGTGTGGGTAAACGTTTAAGACAAGGTCGCAAGTCCTTGGCTTCATCTGAAAAGCCCTGGAAGAGAAAGTTCGGGCGTAACAAGTGATACCATGAGAGCAGTTGTATTTGCAGGTACAAGTATCTGCCATGAAGATGCAAAAGCCATACTTGATGCTGTCTATCTTCCTCCTGTGGCAAGGGGTGATGTGGATAAGGTCATGTCCCAGGGCTATGATATCATCGGTATCATCGATGGCATGTTCTTCGATAGGGCTGCCGTTGCACACAAAGAGATCCTCCATGCAATGAAGAAAGGTATCACCGTAGTAGGTGGTTGCAGCATGGGGGCGCTACGTGCATCTGAACTTGATGTACATGGCATGATAGGTGTCGGCAAGGTCTATGAATGGTATCGTGACGGTATCCTCGAGTCTGACGATGAGGTGGCTGTCACCACAAATCCCGAAACCTTTGAACCTGTATCTGTTCCCCTTGTTAACATCAGGGAGACCTTACAGGCAGCATGCGATGAAGGTATCATCGATGAGAGTACCCGTCTCTCTGTGCTTAATATAGCAATGGAGCTGCACTATCCTCTCAGAAGTTATCTTGGTATTGTGAAAACAGCGGTTGATAAAGGTGTAATTCCTGAAAAAGAGCCGTTATTGGATTATTGTCTGAACAACGAGACCGATGTCAAAAGAGCTGATGCGATACTCGTTCTTGAAACCATAAAAGAGCTTATGAATAAGTAAGCTCATGCGTGGCCTTCGTGGTCAAGTCCGCAGCCATCATGTTCTATCCTGCCACAGACCCCGAACGTTGGATGTCCCATTGAATTGCAGATTGCATCAATGGCATCCTTTGACACAAAACCTTCAAAACGTGCAACCTCTTTACAGGATTCTTCCGGTGAAAGTCCATAATGGTTTAACATAAGGCTCAAAATACGGTGTCTTCTAAGAATGAAATGTGTGTATTCCTTCCCTTTCTCAGTAAGGCTGACACCTCTGTAAGGTATATGTTTCACATATCCTGTGGAATCCAGTTCACTGATAGCTTTCGTTGTCGTTGAGGGATCTACTTTCATGTGCCTGGAAATATCCGTAGTTCGCACATTATCGCCTTTCTCAAGCAGGAATTTCAGGTACTCTATCTTTTTCGGAGATAGCTCAAGCCCTGTAATGTTCTCCATAGACCTGATTGATCCCTTCTTTATTTAAAATTTGCGTACATACCAAAAATTGGCATTCTCATTTTGGACCATGCTTTTCAATGAACAGCTCGATGAGCGACCCCGTAATGCTTCTTTTCGAAGGGGGTGTGGGGATCTTATCTATGGGGAACCATTTTGCATCCTCTATCTCATTGGCATCTATCTCTATATCTCCGCTTTCATAGGTCGCAGTGAATCCTATCATCAAAGAGGAAGGAAATGGCCAGGGCTGGCTCCCAAAATATGAAAGTTCCTTTATGGATACACCAACCTCTTCTTTGACCTCCCGGTGTACTGCGTGTTCTATGGTCTCCCCGGCTTCCACAAATCCTGCAACAAGGCCGTACATACCTTCCTTGAAATGATGTGACCTTGCCATGAGCAATTCCTCTTCCTTTTCTATAAGGACCACAACAGCAGGACTTATCCTTGGATATGCTATATGTGCACAACTACCGCATTGCATCCCTGTTTCTTCGGGCACATAATGTGTGAAATTTCCACAGAGCCCGCAGTATTGGTGTGTGCGGTAGAAATCTGCCATCTGTACCGCTCTTGAAATGATGCCAAGCATCTCTTCATCGATGATGCCATACAGATCATTCAGTTCAAGGAATTCCATATCCTCGAACTCTGCTCCTTCCGGTATTTCAAAACAATGGCAGGGTATGTCACCAAGCGTTCCGATGTAGATGACCTCTGTACTCTCAAGAACACTTCTTTCAGGGATGTACTTAAAATATTCTTCAGCATCGATACCGTTCTCGACCAGCACCTTCCGGCTTCGTACCGGGAAATATAGGGCTTTGCCTTCTGAATTATCTTCCAAACCGTGAAATTCGAGTTCTTCGGTAGCAAAAGAAGGATTATAATATGGTTTCATAGATTCACACCTGTATGGCTCATAGAAGCCCGGTCTCTGGACTATAGCCTTTCGGTAAAAGCTCCTTAAAGGCCGGCAAGATCGAAGTAGCTCCAGAGGTAGAGCACGACCGTTCCAACTATTGCTATAAGGACAAAGGTATTCCTTGAATGGTAATAAAGTTCCTTTGAACCTGACACTCTTATAAGCATTATCTTATTAAGGGTGCTGATGATCCCTGCCATCACAGCGGTCTGGGCAGCCACAGTATAGGGAACATTGCCTGTAAAGGCCAATGTTGCAACGGATGCTACAACAGCGGAACTGCTTACCAGTCCTCCAAGTGCTGTAATGTAGATACCGGTACTTCCTGCAAACTCTCCTGCAAGACTTGTGATCACCAGAAGGATGGAGAACAAGGCGCCGAACTTGAAGGCAGGTTTCAATGCGAACGGTGAACCTATTTCCAGTGGTTCTGTCATTATATCATAGCTCTCCCTTCGTATAGCTATGACGGCTAGAACAATAACAAGCATCGCGAGCTGTGGGGGGATCATTGCCAGCATTGTTTTCCCTGTTGGATCGACTATCAATGCAATAAGAGTGTTACTGATTATCATTGATATGTTTGACATGAGGATGCCGATGTAAAGGGCATGTATAAGGCTGGACTGTTTCTTCGACAATGCAGCCAGTGCAGCAGTAGTGGCTTCACTGCTAACAAAACCTCCGAAAAGGCCGGAATAGGACATCCCGCCTTTGGTACCGAACCTCTTGAGCGATACATAGCTGATGAATCCTATGAACATGACCAGGACTACAATGAGTATGGCGGATTTAAGGTTCAGTACGCCCATTACTGGCTCTTCCGGCATGAGTGGGTATAGAATAAAAGCAACTGCAAGGAACTGAACCCCATTGAGGATCTCATCATCTGTAAGATGCTCGGCAAAAGAATGCAAAGGTTTCTTCTCGATAAGCAGGAACGTGATTATAACTCCTATAATGATGGCAAAAAGATAATGTCCCATTGCTACAAGCATTCCCAGAAGATATGTCAGAAAAAGGGCGATGGAACTTGTCATCCCCAGTTTGCCACTGATCATATATACTCTGTATATCAGGAAAAAACATGATGTTGCAATGAGTACTGTGGTTATTTGAAGGATCATTATGTCTATTAGTTGGGCTACAAATGTAGCAACCATACCACAGATACATACTATTGCGAAAGTACGTACTCCTGCAAACACTTCCTGGTCCTGACGGTGGTGTTCACGTTCAATTCCTATAAGGATGCCTATCATTAAAGACAGCACGACCTTTGTGAGGAAATCGTAGAGTATAGGGTCTATGCCCAGATCAAATGCCAGCACTGTAACGCCCCTCTTCATAAATGTTCATATTATCAGTTTTCCGAAAGAACAGACATCTATATTCTCTCATGTGCTTTCCTGTATCTTACTAATATATATCTCATGAACCTTTATATTATTTTTTAACATTTGTTACTTGTTCCCAATATTAATTTTTATAAATTTTAAATGAAGGGTGGGGTTGTAATTTGATAGTTCAGCAGGTATTCATAACAGGAATAGCTCACAGTTCCTATTTGCTTGGCGGCGAGAAATTCTGTGCAGTGATCGATCCGTCCCGGGATGTCGATGTATATATCGATATGGCCTTTGATATGGGATGGAAAATAATCCACATACTGGAAACACATCTTCATGCGGATTTCATCTCCGGGCATATGGATCTGATGCAAAGGATTGGTGCGGATATTTTTGTTCCCGGTTCTGCAGGGTGTGAATTCGATGCAGTGGGTGTTTCAGAGGGCGATATATTCGAGATCGAGGATATGTCCATTCGAGTAATGGAAACTCCCGGTCACACTCCTGAACACGTTTCCTATGTGGTGACCGACCGCACAAGGGGGGCTGACCCTGTGTGTGTTTTTTGCGGTGACGCTCTTTTTGTTGGGGATGTGGGCAGGCCTGATCTGTTCCCTGGAAAAGCTGATGAACTGGCTTCAGAACTCTATGATAGTCTTCATGACAAACTTCTCTCTCTCCCTGATTTTTGTGAGGTATACCCTGCACACGGAGCAGGCTCTCTCTGTGGCAGGGCAATGGCTGCAAAAAGAAGTTCTACCATCGGTTATGAACGCCTTTACAATCATGCTCTCAACATCGGTGAAAAGGCCGAGTTCATTTCATCCTTGACCAATGAGATGCCTCCTACGCCGGATCACTTCAAACGTTGTAGTAAAGTGAATGCTATGGGTCCCGTTCTTCTTTCGCAGCTTGGGCATGCTGAAGCGTTACCTCCTCTTGAGTTCAAAAAAATAAGTGAAGATACTGAAAATATAGTTATTGATACCAGGTGCTATGAAGCATTTGGTGGCAGGCATATTCCGGGTGCATACAGTATTGATATTAACAGCAATTTTGCAACATTTTCGGGCTGGCTTTTGCCTGAGGACAGGACCATTATGTTGGTGGTTGATTCTCCGGAGCAGGTGAGCCAAGCATCCCTTTGGCTTCACAGGGTAGGACTTGACAGAATTGGATATTTCCTTGAAGGTGGAATGGCCGCATGGTCCCTGGCTGGTCTCTCAACGCAACATGTTTGCCAGCTTTCAGCTGAAGAGCTCCATGACCTTCTCTTCAGTGGTGAAGAACTGGTACTGATAGATGTAAGGTCGGAAGCAGAACACCGGGAAGGACATATACAAAACTCTATCAATATCCCTGTTCATGAACTGCGGAATTCCCACAAAGACCTTGATCCCGATACAAAGACCGTTGTGATATGTGGAAGTGGTCAGCGTTCAAGTATGGGTGCCAGTATCTTACAGCAGAATGGATCTAGTGATGTCTACAATGTAGCTGGCGGAATGACTGGTTATAATGCTGCAGGCTATGGGCCTGAATGTATTATGTGTTCCCTCCCCTGGACAGGTTCAGGTGACAAAAATAAAATAAAATAAAATAAAAAATAAAAAAATAAAAAGGTCACAATTGATTCTTTGTCATTCCAAGGCCGTGTTCCTTTTCAAAATTTATGGTCTTTGGCTTGTAGAGCTTTCCCGCTTTCCACGATGTGATGGCCTCCTGCACAGTTTCATCAGCACCCACGAATATCTCTATCCCGTTCTTGTCAAGAAGGTCAACGATCTTCTGTCCGACACCTGAACAGAGGACAATATCCACTCCTGCATCTTTTAGCAGTTCGGGAGGTCTCCCTTTTCCACCCATATGTACGCTTGTATTCTTAATTATCTCGACAGTTTCGGTCTCAGTATCATATATGGTATATGTAGGGGCTTTTCCAAAATGAAGTTCAACGTAGTCCTCTAATCCTCCGGTCTCTGAAGATGGTATGGCAACTTTCATATTTTCAACTCTTCATATCAATATGGAAAACCTAAATGATATACCTCACTAATGCTCTGCTTATTCAGGATATGGGCATCATTCAGATGGTTATACGATAGCCTGCTTCAATATGAACAAAACTTTTCTTATACTTCTCTTTAATGGCATCAATGTTCGATGTACAGTGTCCTGCACCTATGAGTTCGAGATCCTGCATCGCTTCAATATCCTGACAGTCGTGTAATCCTCCGATGATGCCACGAACATTTCCAATTGAAGATGCAACCTCTATTATCGCTGATAAGCCGGGATGTGCACAGCCGCTTATGATATAGACGCCTTTGTCAGTATCCAGCAATAGTGCCTGTTCCTTGATGCTGTCTCCCAGTTCTCCGGTGGAATATACTCCTTCTGCGATCTTGCACATTCCGTTTATCTCATTGAGTTTTGCACGCTTTTGTATCTCGTTCTTGAGCTTTTTAGAGAACGATGCCAATGCGTATACCTTTATTTCGGGATTCGCATTCAGAACAGCCGGTAATCCTCCGATATGGTCCCAGTGCTGGTGAGATAATAGCAGAATATTGTATTCTCTTATATCGATTCCAAGAGCTGCCATGTTCTCTAACAAAAGCCCGCCATCCCAGCCGGTATCGAACAAAATCTTCTGTTCATCAGTCTCGATGGAACAGGAAAATCCCCAGCCTTTTCCCAATCCTCTTCCGGCATTGTTGTCATAGACAACAGTGATCTCCATTATTGCTTCCCCATTTCAAATACGTTCTTCATATAATATTTTGAATAAAGGGCTCCTGCGGGGTTGTGTGCAAGTACCCTGTCCTTAACGATGAATGTTGTAACAGGTGCTTCACTGTACTTGTTGAAAAGTATGTCGTGACCAAGACACAGGCCAATTATGATGTTCAGTTGTGTCCCTGCACGGTTCAGCACATTTGCCTGGGCTATAGGGTTGCAGGCTATCTCTATACTTTCTTCCCGTATCTTATCCAGTCCATAGGTATCTTTCTCCACGCCACATACCTTGCAACAAACAGATTCCACTTTAAGGTGTTTCTCCATTATCTCACAGAATGACTTCGCTTCCTTTTCAAGCCCTATGCAAAAAGCAACTCCGATTCTTTCATATCCAAGTTCTTTTGTAAAAAGGAGAATCTCTTCAAGCCTTGTTTTCTGCATGTAGTATTTTGCTTCTATTCCTGAAGCAACTTTCATGATCTCAAGGTCCTCGCCTTCATAATCTGCAAGAATCTCCTTTGGGGCACAATTCTTCCCCTGGTAACAATCCTTACTGTCACAATCAGCACATCTCATATTATCATCTCGTTTAAATCAGTGAGGTTCCTTTACTGTTTCTCAAGCTCTGAAACAACACGTTCCCATAATGCTTTGATCCCTTCTGAAAGAACATTCTTCCTGTATTCAACAACGGTTGTCTCTTCCCTCATTGCCATATTGGGCGATGGGTCATAAGGAAGCTTTCCTGCAACTTCTATCTCTCTTTTGTGACAGAACTCTTCTATTTTCCCTGCGTTCTTCTCATTGATATCGTACTTGTTGATGCAGACAATGGAAGGAATGTCGAAGTGTTCTGTAACCTGCAAGACCCTTTCGAGATCATGCATCCCTGATAAGCTGGGTTCGGTCACGATCAATGCAAGGCTAGCTCCTGTTATTGTTGCAAGTACAGGGCAACCTGTGCCGGGTGGGCCGTCCGTTATTATAAGTTCGGCTTTATTTTCCAGTGCTATCGAACGTGTACGTTCTTTGACAGCACTTACAAGTTTTCCGCTTGCTTCTTCCCCAATCTCCAGTTCTGCGTGGACCATTGTTCCATGGTCAGTGATGGATGAATGAACATCGCCTGATCGGCTTTTGATCATATTTATAGCACTGGCTTTGCAAACATATTCACATACTCCGCAGCCTTCACATTTATGTTGATTTACGATCAGGTCATCATCGATAGCATTAAATTTACAGGCAGTTTGACATTTGTAACATTTGATACATCTGTCAAGGCATATTTCTGCTTTATCCATGCCATAGAAAGGGTTCGTTTCTACAATCCTTGGTCTTAGAACAAGATGAAGGTTCGGTGCATCGACATCACAGTCAGCTATCACTGCATTTTGTGCCATTGCTGCAAATGAAGCTGTTATTGTGGTTTTACCGGTTCCACCTTTTCCACTGATAACTACGAGTTCCTTCATGCCAGCTCCTTTTTGTTGACTATTCTCTCAAATAAATTAGTGAATCTTTCTTTCCACTCAGGCATTTCCTCAACAAAGGGAATTCCATCTGAATATAGTTCTGCAATGCGTTTATTGAGGGGTATTCTCATTAGGACCTCAATGTTTTCCTGATCGCAATATTCATCTATGATACAATTTTCTTGTTCACTTCGGTTTATGATGACTCCGAATGGTATATTCATAATTTTTACCATTTTCACTGCAAGTTTCAGGTCATGTAATCCAAATGGAGTTGGTTCTGTTACGAGTATACAGTGATCCGTATCTTCTAATGTGGTCATAACAGGGCACCCAGTTCCAGGTGGGGAATCGATTATTGTTGGAATTCCCGGTTCAATGCTTCTCTTTAGTTCAGTTATGACCGGGGATGCCATGCTTTCTCCAATATTTAGTACTCCTTCATAGAGCATGGGGTGATCTTTCTTATTGGAGGATCTGCTGATGATGCCTGTAATCTTTTCCTTTCCGGAAATGGCATTTTCCGGGCAAGCTAGAATACACCCTCCACAGCTGTGGCAGAGAGTTGGGAATAGGATAACTTTTTCTGGTAGGGTCGCAATTGCATTGAAACGGCACATTTCGGAACATTTTCCGCAGTGTGTGCAAAGTTCCTCATCGATATTCGGAACAGTGATCTTTGATTCAGCGATGCGCTCCAGTTCTTTGTTCAAAAATAGATTGCAATTGGGTTCTTCGACATCGCAGTCGATCAGCTGTGCATCAGGTATTGAAAGTGCAAGGTTTACGGCAACGGTGGTTTTACCGGTGCCGCCTTTTCCACTTGCGATAGCAATTTTCATATGTGTTTCAGTGTTGGTCTTCATCATGCCCATGGCCCTGACAGACATTTTCGCTGGTCGGGTTGACAAGATTTCCTTCTTTCCAGTCATTGATAGCTGTCTCCACAGTTCCCTGTGCACCGATAAAAACATCAATTCCATATTCATTGAACATGTCTACAGCTTTTTGTCCAAGGCCGCCACAAAGCATTATGTTCACGCCTTTTTTTGAGAGAAGTTCTGGTGGTAATCCTACACCACCATTATGCTCGCTTGTGTTTCCCACTATCTCTACTAAGTTGTGCTCAATGTCCATCACGGTGTATGTAGGGACCATTCCAAAGTGCTGACCTACCATATCATCTAATCCGCCATTATTTGCAGAAGGTACGCATATTTTCATTTTATTTGCCTCTTATTTTATTTTGGTCCAGAAAGTTCTGGTCTCGATCCTGAGTTAACTTTGTGTTGAGCAGAAGTGTTGGCATCCTCTATAATGCTTAGCTGTCCTTCTACATATTGTACAACTGTGTCTTCGACTGCACCATTGATGCCTGTAAATACTTTAATTCCAGCTGCATTCAGTACTGCAAATGCATTTGGTCCAATATTTCCTGTGAGAATCGCATCAATATTAAGGCCTATCAATGCCTGTGCAGCCTCTATTCCTGCACCTCCTTCTGCCAAAGGCCCTGGGTTTTGAAGAGTCTCAAAGTTCATGGTATCATCATCTACAATGACAAAGTAAGAACATCTGCCAAAACGAGGGTCACACTGGCTGAAAAGGTCAGTTCCTCTGGATGTTATACATATTTTCATTATTTCTCACCACTTTGATCTTAATGTATTGTGCACATAGATGAGAAATTATTTAAACTTATTGGGATATATTTATATATTTATTCCCAATGGGAGTAATAACTCTTCTTTTACCAAACAACGGATATTACTTATACATATGAAGTCTGATTACTTCTCATGTTATCCCTCTCTGAAGCTATCATTCTTGGCATTGTACAGGGTCTGGCAGAGTGGCTCCCAATAAGCAGTGAAGGTATGACCTCGCTTGTTATGGTCACTTTCTTTGACCGTTCCCTTTCTGAAGCCATTCCTATCTCTATCTGGCTTCATCTGGGAACATTGCTTGCAGCTACTGTTTATTTCAGAGATGATGTGAAAAAGCTCCTTTCCGGGATACCTGATTATGTTCGTAGCTTTTCTAAAAAAGAGCCTCATGACCCGATCATCAGTTTTCTCCTTATCTCGACGGCACTTACAGGGATCGTGGGACTTCCTTTGGTATTGTTCGTCACCGACAAGGCTGAGATGTCCGGTGGCTCTGCAACAGCTGTGATCGGTATAATGTTGATAGTTACAGGTCTTCTACAGAGGACTATCTCAAAGGACGTATCACTTTCCAGAGTTCCCGGAATGTCAGATTCTTTGGTCTCGGGGGTTGCACAGGGATTTGCAGCAATCCCTGGAATTAGCAGATCCGGTATCACGATGTCCGCACTATTGCTGCGTAAATTCGATGCTGCGGATGCCATAAGGTTGAGCTTTTTCATGAGCATCCCTGCTGTCCTTGTGGCAGAGATAGGAGTTGGACTGATGGATATGGTCGAACTGGATGTCTATTCTTTTGTAGCTCTGTTCTTCGCTTTTGCTTTCGGTCTGGTCACCATCGACCTGTTCCTTAAAGTTGCGAAGAAAGTAGATTTCTCTTATTTTTGCATCGGGCTTGGGGTTCTGAGTGTTCTGGCCATTTTCCTTTAATGTCAGCCTTCAAAAGGCAAAGCTCAGGGTTAAACAAGTTTTGACCGTCTAAAAAAAGAAAGAAAAGAAAAAGAATTGGACTTATTAAGTCCAATTCTCTACTTTTCAGAATATGGTATGATTAGTATTTGTAGCTCTTTGCTACTTCGATCATTGCACGAAGGTGTGCCGTTGGGGTCTGGCTTACGATACCGCATCCAGGTGCGAGAAGTCCCTTGCCGTCGAGTTCCTTGAGTACTTTTTCGGACTCTGCTGTGACTGTCTCAACATCTGTGTTCCAGAGACAGTTTACTGGGTCGAGGTTACCGACAATGAGTGTTTTCTCTACTTTTGATACAGCAGTTGCTGCATTTACATTCTGGTCAACACTGATCGCGTCTATGCCTGCGGTCTCCATGATCGCAAGACCTTCGGTTGTGTCACCACAGACGTGGAGAACTACAGGAACATTGCGTGCGTGCATTGCTTCAACGAGCTTTGCATGGAATGGTACAACGAATTTCTTGTAGAATTCTCCGCCAATGAGCTGGTAGCTTGCTGTTGGGTCGATGATGGACAATGTGTCTGCACCGTTGTCGACCTGTGCATTTGCGTATGCGATCCCGAACTCGGTTGTGAACTCCATGATCGCAAGACCGTAATCGCCCTTTGTCATGATGTCCATGAACCAGGAGTCTCCGGTGATGTGCTGTGCAAGAGAGAAAGGACCGATCATACTGCCGATGATTGGAAGCTCATTTCCATACTTTTCAGCAAGGATCTTGACGGACTCGAGGATAACTGAGATTCTCTTTGATGAGTCAGTTACATCGTAGCCTTCGAACTGCTTGAGGTCATCAAGGCTGTTTACAACGTGGTTGATGACGGATGGCTGCTGTACTCTTGTACCGTCCTTGATGCCACAGCCGAAGAACTCAGCTTCTGCGGTGATGTCGAATGGGACACGTACAGCTTCGAATCCGACTTCTGTGTGTCCAGCTTCTGCAAGTCCTGCAAGCATTTTAGCGTCATAGTTTGCTTCTGGCCAAGATATTCCGGTTGCGTCCATCTGGTCTACGGTACCGGTCTGTGTAACACAGATAGCTGGCATCCTGTCAACTTTCTCGGTCTGATTAAGTACAGCTGCTAATCTTGTCTTTGGTGTGTATTCAGTCATTTAAATATTCTCCTATTGATCAATCCTTTATAATCACTAAAAAGGTACTTAGGCTATGTACTTAGCATATATATACCTTTTTATTTGGAAAAAACGCTTGCAATAGTCGCTTTAGACAAGTTTTTTGGTTTTGTCCTGTCAAAGTTTTCTTTGAGTTTTTTGCAAGCTTTCTTCCCGTTTGTGAACGTGAAATATTCCTCTCTTTTTCAGAACACTGAATAGAGCATTGCTGCGGCACCTATGACCAGTGGTTCCATGACCAGGTCGATATCACCGTTCTCAGCGAGTTCGGGTGGAAGCGCGCAGGGTATTCCCGGAGTCGATACAAGACATCTTTCTGCGATCATTCCTTCTGATATTGTATTGGCGTTAGGGGTAGCCTCAAAGACCATGGAGAACTGTTTGGGTCCGTTCATATCATAAGCGTTCACTCCAAGCTCTCCAATTGCCTTTTCCATGAATTCGGTGTTCGGGTCATAGGCATATACATTGAACCCTTTCTTCACCAGATGTTCGGCACCTGCGTAACCTACACGGCCAAGGCCGATTACCAGCACATCCTTTGATCCTGCATGGATGAACCTTGAGGCTATCTCTGAATAGATCACACCTGTGCATACATGGTTGGCCGCTACCTTTCTGCTTTTCAGGTTGTGGGCGATGAACATGTGGTCATCCGCCATTAGAAGTATGTCCGCACCATCGGAAACTGCCTGATGATACCCGGTTATGTCGGGATGGTCTGTAATATAACCTTCAAGTCCGAAATATTCGGTTATTGCGAGCAATGATGAAGAAAAATTGCCTATTATCCCATTGCCTGCTGTTATGGGCACTATTGCAACCTTTTGCGAGGCTGGGCGTGTGCCATAGACCTCTTCACATATTTCCGTGATACTCTTTCCGGTAGATGCCTTGATCGTTTCATTGCTCTGTCTAAGTTTGTTCAAAAGATCTTCCAGATCCTCAGGTGTTAATAATGCCATAAAACTCACCACTCCCCATTAAAATGATCCTCGATCCGCATTATGCCTCTGCTGCGGACCTCTTCTGTACTTTCTATATCCTTGCCCCTTGAGATAAGGGTGAATACATCGTTCTCCCCACTTGAATGGAATATCTCAAGGTTCTCTTCCTCATAGAATAGTTCGTATCGCTCGCCCATGGAGAGTATGTGCTCTCCCGCAGGTATCAATCCTGAACTATCCCATTTCAGATGTTCGAAGATACAATATCCTTTCTCAGGCGCCTTTTCTATCTCGGTCACACCTTCGGTGAACGCCTGCATCAGTAATGCGACAAGGTTGATTCCACTTGAATGGTAGACTGCCGTAGGTGTCTGGCTTGGGAAACGTGCATCTATCTCAAGGACCTTCAATCCTTTTTCAGAAGCAATGGCTTCCACATCCATGATACCCTTAAGGTTAAGCCCTTGGGCAAGCTTGTATGATATTTCCCTGAACTTCGGGTCATGCTCTACCGGGGTTATCCTGTGACAGTCATAAGTATCATCGATATGCACCTTCGTTTCCTTCACTACTGCAAAACGTTTTCCATCCCCGATGATCTCAAGTGAGATAACATCGCCTTCAAGGTACTCCTCAACAAGCATATCCGGTCCGACATCGGCAAGTTCGCTATCATCATAGATTATGCGTGTGCCAATACTGCTGCTCTCGCAGGGTGGTTTTACAAAATAAGGTGGTTGCGAAGGTCTGTCGCCAGGGGTCGGTATGTCGATGGAAACAAAATATTCCTTCGAGCGCTTCTTATCCATGCTGATGTGATACGCATCAAAATCAAAAAGAACAGGGCAATCAAGCTTGTTGCTGATGTCCCTTATAAAGTTCAGTGTATCAAGGTTCTCATTTACCGGAATAATGGCATCGACATTCTTTGATATCTCGATGAACCTGTCCGGTTCCTGGGTTATGTCAAAGCAGAAAAGCTCATCAACAACATTGCAAATAAGGGGCTTCTTGTTCCTGTCTATCAGAACAACTCTCATCCCCGCTTTCTTCGCAAGATATGTCACTTCGAAGCCCTGAAGTTTCCCCCCTATAAGACATACTGTCGTCATCCTATTGCCCCAACAACTTCTCGAAATCGCTTTGTTCGGCAGGTTCCATTCCCATTGTCTTCAGACGGGCGACAACGCTCTTAACATCCCTGTCCCTCTCGGCATGTTCTCTGTCGTAGTTCACAACGCCTTCAAGGGCTGAATTGGATGAGATTATGGAGGTGACCACATTGGCACCGGAGTTTAGCCTGTGCACCATTCCGTCAATACCTTCAAGGTCCAGTGATGCCGGAATGAGCAGGTTTGGATACATCAATCGAAGTATTGAGATCATCTTGAGTTCCGCTTCACTTCCCTCAACATCCTTTCCTTCCAGGGGTGTGCCCTTTTGAGGCAGGAATGTCATGACCCTTACCATATCTGGATCGGATGTTCCAAGTCCTCTAAGTGAGATAAGGGTTGATTCTATGTCCGGTTCCACTGCTGTCAGTATGCCGTCCTCAACGCAATAACCTATCCTCTTTGCATGGTTCCTGGAGTTGATCCTCTCTTCAAAGGATTGTTCCACCCTCAGCTTTCCATAAAGGTCCTTATCATAGGTCTCCTGGTATAGTGCAAGGAAGTCTGCCCCGTTCTCCTTCAACAGCATAAGGGTCTCATTATCAACAACTCCCGGGGATACCATTATTGGTTTTCCTACTTCTTCCTTCACTGTTCTGACAAGTTCTACCAGACGTTCAGGATTGTTATGGAAATAGGGGTCCTCTCCCATGGTGAGGTCTACCATGTGTATCTCTTCTGTCTTGAGGACCTGGCATATCTTCTTTATGTCCTCAAGTGTCAGGCGATACCTCTCGATGTCATTCTCACGGTTGTAATAGCAGAAAGCACAATTGTTCTTGCAGTGTGTGGAAAAGTACACGAAACTGTACATGAACACTTTGTTCCCGAAGAAATTATCCCGTATGTGGCGTGCCACATAATGCAGTTTTTCTATTTCAGAAGGATCGCTTATCTGCAGCATTTCCCTGAGGTTCTCATCGGAAATCTCTGATCCGGAAATTATCTGCTCAGCATAGTCTTCCAGATCATTTTGGTCCATTTTCTCAAACAAGATGTTCACCTCATAGATTCGTATTGATCCCGTTGTAGTATAGTTCAGAACGGCTTGCACGGCGTATGTTCGTGTAGTTGTGCCTGACCTTTAGCAGTCTTTCAAGACCGAATCCGGCACCTATCCACGGTTTATTCACGCCCCATTCCCTGTCAAGCGGCACCGGTCCTACAACTGCGGATGACAGCTCAAGGTCGCCATGCATGATGTCAATGGTATCTCCATAGACCATGCAGTTGTCAGCCTCGATCTCATATTCTATTCCAATATGCTCAAGGAACTCATCTATGAGCGCTTCAAGGTTCTCTCTTGTACATCCTGATCCCATCTGGCAGAAGTTCACCATCGTAAACTCTTCCAGATGGCTGCTACCATCCGATTCTTTGCGGTAGCATGGTCCTACTTCAAATATCCTTATAGGGTCAGGAAGTACCTTGTCAAGCTTGCGCAGGTAATTGTAAAGACATGGTGCCAGCATAGGTCGAAGGCACATGTTCTCATCAACGCGGTATATCTGCTTGTGGAGGTGGTCATCCTTGTCTATACCCATCCTCTCAATATATTCGAAAGGTATCATTATGGGTGATTTTATCTCAAGGAATCCCCTGTCCACGAAGAATTCGGTTATCGTCCTCTCAAGTTTGCCAAGACGGTCTTCCCTGTCTTCTTCGTACATCTTCTTAAGGTCGTCACGTCGCCTCTGTATCAGTTCTTTCTCGAGCACCTTGAACTCAGGCAACTCGCCCTGGATGGGTATCTTGTCATCAGGGGACATCAGGGTCTTCAGTCTCTCGATCTGTGAAGGGGTGTACTTAACCTCTGGTACTTTCACTTCATCTTTTACGACACTTGTAGAAGGAGTTGGTATTGAGTTTGACACACTTGCCTCCTTAGGGCTGGGTGTAGAAATGGAAACGGATTTAATGACAGCCGCTTTTGGCTTTTTTGGGACCTGTTTCTTCGGACTGGAGAATACGCTGACAGCCTGCCTTTTCTCTTTAAAGGTCTTCTTAACAAAACGGGCTATCTGCTCATCTGCCGGACGACAGCGTTTGCAGGGTTTGCGATATTTGTTATGCCTTAATGATCTTGCAGAACGGCTTGACCTGGAATTTCTCACAGTGAACCTTGCACCACAGTCGGTCTCAATGTGAATATGTTTAGTGGTTATCTCAAAATTCCTTATCCCATGAAGCAATCCGCTTCGCGATAGCCATACTCCGTTGAGCTCTACTAGAACGTCCAGTAATTGCTTTTCCATAGTTCTAGGCTCCTATTGCGAAACACTTCATTCTATCATCTTCCTTTTAAAAATTGATGGGTGTCCATCATCATAAATAAAATATAATGTCCTAATGGAAAGCCATGTCCATTTGGCGGAAACTCCGGGAATCTAACCCGGCTGAACGGATTTAGAGTCCGTTCGATCTACATGATCAAGTCTCCATGTAGTTATGGGAACATCGGCTTTCCTGACATAATGGCAAACACTCTGTATAAGGTCATACATGTGCCACCACGTTTGTAGTATCTTTGATAGATGCGGTCCATATTTAAGAATTTCGGGCTAATCGATAAGACATCTTGTAATATTGCCTATGAAGCATTTATGGTGATGATCATATATTGAAAGGGAATTACTGATCAATGTGCCTATTCTCCTCGTTTTTGTATCTTATTGTGCTATTCAGTAATTTGTTTGTCATCTCTCCTAAAGCAAACTTTACATAACTTAATATATGTTTTCTTCCTATCTTTGCACGATAAAGCGTGGCGATGAATGTGGACAAAAAAATCAATTTACCCCTCAAAAAGCACATAATCGGTCTTGTGCCTGCATCCCATGGCGGTCTTGTCCGCAAGGCTTCGCAGGAATACGGGATCGCTGAATCTGATATTATCGATATGAGCGCAAGCCTCAATCCGTATGGCAGCCCGTTCGAACATCCCGAATACGGTCTTGACCTCAAGGCACTTTTTATCAGTGCAAGGGACGGGATGTACAATTATCCTGACAACCGCTATCTCGACTACAGGGAAGCTGCAGCCGGTTTTCTGGGCGATGGGATAAGTGCTGATAACATCATACCCGGTAATGGCTCATGTGAGACCATCCGTCTTGTTGCAGAATGCATGATCAATAGCGGTGATGTTGTAGGTATTCCGCAGCCAACTTTCGATGAATATGAGCAGCAGTGCAGGATTATGGGTGCCAGTATCCGTTATTTTGAGCATGAAGGGCTGATGGATATTGCCGACGAGGCACTAAAGGATGTAAAGATCCTTTTCGTATGCAATCCAAATAATCCTACTGGCAAAATACTTTCAAGGGATTCCATCCTTGAACTTGCCAAAAGGTGTGAGATGAACTCCACCCTATTGTTCGTCGATGAGGCGTTCAGTGAACTTGCCGACCCGTCCCAGAGCGTCGCGGACGTGGCAGCCACTAATAACCATTTATTTGTCCTCCGTTCCCTTACCAAGAACTTCGCGATCCCCGGTATTCGTCTGGGTTTCGGTGTTGCATCCCTGGAGATGGCAAAAGCACTCAATACTGCCCGGCTATCCTGGGATCTGGGCTCAGTGCCTGATGTTGTAGGTACTGCTCTGTTGAACATGGAGGGCGGTTGCTACAGTAAATATCTCGTGGCATCTCGTGAAATGATCGCAGAAGAGCGGGAATATCTCATAGAACGCCTGTCCGGGATATATGGGTTCGAACCGCTTCCAAGTACTGTCAATTATGTTCTTGTGGACATAAGGGAACTTCTTATGGATTCCCAGGAGCTGACATCCCGTCTTGCTTCTCATGGTATCCTTGTGAGGGATTGTAGTTCCTTCTACCTGCTTGACAATGACTATATCAGGATCGCGGTCCGCACAAGGGGGGA
>NZ_JAUVEY010000202.1:0-2567 GCF_030594565.1 Methanococcoides sp. | reverse complement strand
TGTGTTCACTCCTGAGATATTCGATTGTATCAAAGATGCCGGAGCGGGCGTTGGTGGGGAGATCCAGCTCACAGACGGTATACGCATGCTCAATGATATGCAGAAGGTCTATGCTTACAAGTTTGCAGGGAAGCGATATGATACCGGGGACAAGTTCGGGTATGTGCAGGCGGTCATTGATTTTGCGATATGTAATGAGGACTTCGGGCCTAAGGTAAGGGACTATCTGAAGACCATTCCAGATATGTGATCGTCTGTAATCCCCATCAAATATTCTTTTTTTCCGCTACTTACTAATATCATTGTGTAAAACCTACTCTTCAGGTGAAAACATTGGAAAGTAAGATCAAAGGAAAAACGTGGGTGTTCGGCGATGATGTCGATACTGATGTCATTATCCCTGGTAAGTATCTCAGGACAACTGATATGCAGGTTTTCGCTGACCATGTGATGGAGGGCATCGATCCTGATTTTTCGAAGAACGTCCGCAAAGGCGATGTGGTCGTTGGCGGAAGCAATTTTGGTTGCGGTTCTTCAAGGGAGCAGGCAGCTCTTGCTTTAAAATATGCGGGCGTTTCCTGCGTTATCGCTAAGTTCTTTGGTCGTATCTTCTTCCGTAATGCTATCAATGTAGGTCTTCCTCTCATGGAAGCTGATATTGAGTGCAATGAAGGTGATACTGTTGAGGTCGATCTGTATGAAGGATTGGTGATCGTTAACGGTAAAGTGTTCAAAGGCAACACGCTTCCTGATTTCCTTCTTGAGATATTGACCGATGGTGGTCTTGTAGAGCACAGGAAGGCTTTACAGAAAAAGGACCAATAAATGATATTATGATATTTCCTGATGAGTACAAGTGTGTCGGTGTGACCGGGATATCCCCTGATGAAGTGCATGAGGATATCATCTATTTCCTTTCGGACTACATGATCGTTGAAGATCAAATAAGTGAGTCTGAGATCGAATATTCCGTTTATCATGTGAATAAGAAAGGAACTGACCTTCTGCGTGAAATTGAGAGCATTGAGCTTATCGCTTCGAAGGGACAGGTCATAAAATATGAACGGCAACTGAACATAAAGGACAGGACACTTCTTATCGATACAGCGGTGGAATTGTGCAAAGGCGATGTGAACACTGTAATTTTTACAGGCGTTGATAATCACGTGACCTTTGTCCACTGCCCGTCATTATCTGAAATAGTAGAGATCGAGATAGTCGATGTCATACCTCCGGTCCCTTCGTGGCTTTCCCATGTTATAAGACGGCTCGAAACGAGTGGTATTTTCGGGGACCTTGGAGTTCGTTTTACCGAGAATGTCATTGATCTTTCACAGTTCGAGGGTGAGAACACTGTGTTCCCATGCTCATGTTCCGGTCTGAAGGGCAAGTTCCTTGATTGCGATTCTGTCATGGAAGATGGGGCATTGCTTGTTGGCTGTGAGATCTCAAAAAAACTTTTCGAGACGCGTTTTCCTGATATCAGCTATTCAATGGTGAACATCTGTCCTTTCAAATCCGATATTTTCAAACCGACAAAGCCTTTCATCACCCGATGTTGCCGTTCGGAAAAGTCAGGAAGGGTCACCATCAATGGGGTGGAAGGGGCAGTGGTCCACTGGGGTGCTTCGGAGTATTTCGTTTCAGAGGCCGTCAGGGACCTGACGCTTGATATTGCAAAGAAAAGGGCATGATCTTATGGTTAAAAAAATGAGGGTTGCGATAGTTGAAGGCGATGGTATCGGGAAAGAGGTAATTCCTGCGGCAGTAGAGGTTCTTGATGCGCTTGACCTTCCCATTGAGAAGGTTCCGCTTGAACTTGGATATGGTAAATGGGAAAAATACGGTGTTGCCATTGATGAGAACGATCTCGAAATACTGAAAAGCTGTGATTGTGTTCTATTCGGTGCGATCACCACCCCTCCTGATCCGAATTACAAAAGTGTTCTTCTTACCATTCGTAAGGAACTTGACATGTATGCTAATATCCGCCCGATAAAACCGCTTCCCGGGTTGATCGGTGTGACAGGAAAGAATGATTTTAATTTTGTGATTGTGAGGGAGAACACTGAAGGGATGTATTCTTCCATCGAAGAGATACACGATGATGTGGCATACACAAAGCGGGTCGTGTCACGTAAAGGGTCCGAGCGTATTGCAAGAAGTGCCTGTAAACTGGCAAAAGAGAGAAAGAATGAGCTTACCATCGTACACAAATCCAACGTTTTGAAATCCGATACACTTTTCCTTGGTGTTTGCCGGGAGGTTGCTGCCTCTGAAGGCGTGGAGTACGGGGATATGCTTGTGGATGCGATGTCATATAGTCTGATGTCATATCCTGAAAGGTATGATGTGGTGGTGACCACTAATCTTTTTGGTGATATACTCAGTGACATGTCGGCAGCCCTTGTCGGCAGCCTTGGTCTTGTGCCCAGTGCAAATATCGGCGATAAATATGCTTTTTTTGAACCGGTACATGGCAGTGCTCCGGATATCGCAGGAAAAGGGATCGCAAATCCAATTGCGGCTATCCTTAGTTTGAAGATGATGCTTGAATGGATGGGCTA
>NZ_JAUVEY010000180.1:0-3314 GCF_030594565.1 Methanococcoides sp. | reverse complement strand
TATCGATATTGATCATATGCGGGATTTAATACATGAGAAATTTATGGAGTGCTCATCAAAAATTAGCTTTGCAAAGAGATGGATTGAAAAGTTTCTTAGTGAAAAACAGAAGTCCAAAATGTTGGGTGTTTGACTATAATTCCTTTTTGAAACTTTCCAAAGTATCGGAATTGGTGGCGACAGATGAATCGGTACTTCGATATATTGCTCTCTCTGTCACCTGGTCGACTGCCTTCTGTTTGAAATCATCGAAATTATCTGAATCGCTATAGGTAGAATTATCAGCAAAATCACTCATGACAATGCCTCTTTTAAGCGATTTATAAACTCCTCATCGGATTCTATTAACAAACGTTTTGCTTCATGATCTTTTTTATTGGCATAAGATAAGTTAAAGGATTTTTCACCCTCAGGAGTCTTGTATACATATCGACAGCTAATGGGAAATACGTTGCCACCAAACTCCTTTTTGAGCTTTTGTGTTATTTTCGAATTTATTGTTTCACTTTGAAGATTATAATTTTCAATGTATCTAAAATCTGCACCATCTTCAATCGAAAACCCAAATTCTAATTTATATAAGTCTTTTATTAAATTGCCTACAGATTCAAGCGACTGTTTTATTTTTCCCTGAATATTTAATATTGGAGACTTGGCTTGAATATTATCTCTATTAATAACATAGTTGATATCATCAAAATCGAATAAGATTAAGCTCTGAACATCGTCGTTCAGTCTTAGTACATCAATATTTGCAAATCGTGAAATAAATTGTTTCTCAGTAACCAAATCTTTAAGAACTAAATTGGGCAGAGGTTTATCAAATTTTAAGCTAAATGATCGAAAACGTTCCAGCATCTCTTTCGGTGTTTGAGTTTCATCTGCCATCATTTGATCACATCATAAATATGTATAATTTAACTTTTGAATTAATTGTAGTTATACCACAAAGAATTACTCCCCTTTTAGATTAATAGTATAAAGCTGCTATGTTTTATTTCTGATTATTATCATATTTTCACTCGAATCGATACAATTCAAAGCAACCTTCTTCCCCTCTTTATTCCCCAAGGATGCATAACAAATCCTTCTTCCATAGTATGTTTCATTCCAATCTCATGACCGATCTCATGACCGATCTCATGCATGAGCCGAAGCTGCCAGTTGCCTATTTTACAGACAACGATCTCTTTCTCACCATGTGAACACCACCCAAGAGCAAGTAGACGAGGATATCCTGAGTCGGTCTTACCAAACATCTTCTTCAGGCCGATGTGTTGATACATGCACCAGTAGTATGTCAGTATCATCTTCATTATCTTGAAAGGAAGCGGCCCATATATTCGTTCAAGGATGAAGAGTTCGTGCGCTACTTTACCAGGGACAGGATACTGGAAGAAAAGGAAAAAAATATATTGTCCCTTTTGAGAAGAACGGGATGTAGACATATTCTTATCAATTTACTCCAAAATAAAGGTATGAACAATGGAGAGCTTTCTAATGCTATTGGACTGGCACCATCAACAACTTCCTGGCATCTGAACAAGCTGCTGAGAGGACAAGTAATAACAAAGATAAAAAATGGAAGAGAAAGTCATTTTGTTCTAAACGAACCTGAACGTGTGGCTGAATTACTGATCTGCTATAAGGAAAGCTTTCTTGACAGTCTCCTGGACAACTTCGCTGAGATGTGGGACCTTAAGAAAGCCAGAAAAAAGGATTGAATGCGTAAAGCTCTTAACCAATATGATCAATTGTCCCACAAATGTGGATAGATGCACTTTTTCTCGCTTTTGAATATCTTATAAAGGTCCTTCCTCCGATAGTTATAGGAACACTTGCCATGGCCATTCTGGTCGAAATGGGATGGGTGAATAAATTTGGCTTTCTTGCTTCCCCTCTTATGCATTTTGGCCATCTGAGACAGGAAATAGGGCTCAGTTTCCTCACATCCTTTGGGTCTTCTGCAGCAGGAAATTCCATGATAGCAAAATTGCACTATGATGAACACATAGACAGGAAAGAGACCATTATAGCAACAATGGTGAATTCATTCCCCTCAAGTATCGTGCTTTCAAGGGACCTTCTCCCCATAATTGTCGCACTGCTGGGAACAACAGGATTGATCTATCTGGGAATTGTAGTGCTCATAGGTTTTGTGAAAACACTTATAGCCTTAGTAGCAGCACGACTGCTCCTCACACCGAGAACATCGGGCACACTTAATACTGATATTGAAAAGAAAACGTTGAGAGAGGCATCCTTGACCGCACTTAGAAGGTCAAAGCGAACGGTAATGAGAATGGCCTTGACGACAACAGTTGTGTCAATAGCTATTTTCCAGTTAATGGAAACAGGAATATTCGATCTGATAGCAGATATTATGAAAAGCTCTTTTCTTGTCAATTATGTGCCACCGGAAGGCCTGCCAATAATTGCAGGATGGTTTGCCAGTAATATAGCCGCATATACGATCGCCGGAAATCTACTTTCAGCCCAAATGCTTAGCACAAGAGACATTATTCTAGCTCTTCTGGTGGGAAGAGTACTGGCAAGTGTTCCAAGGATAAAGAGCATGCTTCCATATTACACCGGCATATTCCGACCAGAACTGGGTTTGAAGATAATGACCGTCTCCCTCATCATGCAGAATGGCATCATGCTAGCAATTATAGGCATTATCCTATTTTTCTGGTAAGGCTTGGAAAATATGTGCCTTACTTGAGATCTCCCTTTTTTAAGAGGATGTCCATTCACTAGAGATATATTCGGAATTGACGTTAGAACCCCATGCTGTAATACCCACACGATAACTTTCACCAGCAGGCACCTTCAATCCGGAGACGGAGTAAGTGATACTGCTTTCCGGAACAATTGACAGCATAGTATCACTTTTGATCTGGTCCCAGACCATTCCTTCATCCGTGCTCTCAAGAGCTGTGTGTATCACCACATTTTCCGCAGTAATTGCGCCAACGTTCTCTATTGTAATTTCCAGGTCCACAGAGGTCCTATAGGAATTTGTCTCCCCGGTACCGATAAATGTGAGCCGCAATTCAGGCGAGCCTGAACCGATAGGTGTTATGATAGCAGTCTCATTTTTGTATTGATCCGGGATAACACCCACATCCCAACCGGAATCCGTGGATTCCAGATAGAAATACTTTGTTCCGTCATAGTTGTAATAGCTTCCAGAAAGCTCATCACCACTTTTCACACCTACGGCCATGTGTCCGGGAAGTTCGAGAAGTGCTACACCATAACCCATATCATAGAGCAAAGATGCAAGCAGGATCGAAGAATCCTCACAGTCA
>NZ_JAUVEY010000013.1:0-26395 GCF_030594565.1 Methanococcoides sp. | reverse complement strand
AGTGTTGCATTCTTCTCTAATTTTATCTGCTTGTCTAACTCTTCAACGGTCATATGCCGTTCAATAAAGATCCCCTCAGGTCTAACCATGGAACAGTCTATATAACGAATTAGTCTAATAATTTGGGGTTTTAACTATAATAGGTCGAGTTGAAACTGAAGATTCTCAAGGTAACGTCTGATATCATGTTTTATCATCATTTTCCCGGCTAAATGAAGTTGACCTCCAATATGATCAGTTTTTTCGAAAAGAGTTACATCATATCCCTTTTTATATGCGGTCATTGCAGCCTCACAACCGGCAGGTCCTGCACCTATAACAGCAATTCTTTTCATAACATCTGTTCTTATCAATTTTTTGCAATCCTCAAAACCCGCATAGGGGTTTACAGCACAGCAGATATGGCCACCCATTTTAAACGATTCAATGCAGCCTTCGTGATCCCCTATACAGTGTACTATTTCCTTCACTCTTCCTTCTTTAACTTTTTTAGTCCAATATGGATCAGCCAGGAGTGGTCTTCCAAGCATAAAATAATCTGCCCACCCATTATCCAGTACCTTTTCAGCAAATTCGGGTTTTCCCAGTTTTCCCACAGCTATTACTTTTGCATCAATGTTCTCTTTCCGGAAATAAGATCTCAATCTGCCAGCGAGTTCTTCAGCATAGATGGCATCATCAAAATATGCTGGAGGATGTGGCCAGAACCAGTTATCATAACAACCTTTATCCACATCAAATGCATCCACTCCAGCCTCATGAAGTACTTTGCAAAATTCGAGCTCTTCTTCGATCTTGCGTTCTTTTCCACGAAATTGTTTTTTAAATATGTCCTTACCATAACTTTCCTCTAAGGCCTGGGTAAGGTCGATCCTATAGATTATGGGGAAATCATCGCCACAGCTTTTTTTGATCTCCTTTACAACATCGATACCGAACTGGAACTTATTCCTGTACCTGCCGATCTTACGCCTGTTCCACGGATCAGAGGTTAATTGATCCATTAAGTAGCCTTCATGCCCATGTATCTGGACACCGTCAAAACCAGAAACTTTTGCATTAACTGCACATTGCCCGAAGCTTTTGACAATCTTTCTAATTTTTCTATCTGATAGTGGAAAATGTGGAATCTGCGGAACGTAAAAATTCTTGTTAAATGAAGATGATCTTAAGTCCTTACCTTTCAAAGCAGGCTCAGGAGAACCAACCCTGCCAAGCCCGGCAGACCGTTGAATAAATATTTTAGAACCATATGGTCTTACTGCAGCAGTCAAGTCCCTCCATCCCGAAAGACGAGTCCTTGAAGTGCCATCTATACGTGGAAAATATGTAGTACCATTGTCTTCCGAAACGGTGGGGTCAATTCCAAAAGAGACGGGAACCAGACCCGTTATCAGTAGACCGGTACCACCTTTTGCTCGCTCTCTATAGTAAGCGATCATCTTTTCCGTAGGACGCCCAATGGGATCAGCCATATTTATGTTGGCCATTGGAGCCATAATGATCCTATTCATCAAATTACATGTACCGATATTAGAGGGTTCGAACAATTTTTCAAAAGCCATCTGTTTCTTCCTACATATGTTATAAAAATATAATTGATACAGACATGTTTACAATAAACTTTGAGGAAACATGTTAGAAGTAATATTACTTTGCATTGATCACTATTATATTAATGGTTTTGATTATATCAAAGGCTTTGATTCCCGAAGATGAGTCGTTATATATATCTCAATAAGCATTTTTTCTTTAGTGAGTTATGTTTGTGAGGTAAAAAACAAATGGATAGAGAAGAGAAGAAATTAATGGATGATATGAGTAGAGATGAAAGATATTCTGATGAATTAAAGCGAAGAGGAGTTAGTAAAAACCTTTTTGATGCGAACAGAATGATAACATGTCCGAAATGTGGAACATCTTTTAGTCTATTTTACTCAAGAGCAAAACTTTGTACCGGCTGCCCAAGTTCGATAACCGGATGTGAAAATGCACGTTGTACAAATTGTGACAGTGAATTTCCATTGAATAATTTCATGTCCAAAACGTCTTCGAGGATAGCATCCAATTATATGGGATCTGTGGTACAACGTTATCAGGATACATTTGGATATAGCCCGTGGGAATGAAAAATCATCCCCACAGTACAAATTTATTTTTAGACGGGTCTGTAACAGAAAACACGTCCTATTTTTATTTCAGTACACGCCCTTCAAAAAACCCGAAGATCGATTGCCTCCTCACATCTGATGAGAAGAGACGTGCGATCAATATAGTTTTCCTAATAACTCTACCTTATTGGTATATCATGGCCTAGCTATTGGTTTTGGATTGGTAGCCAGAACAAGTTGGGATTCCAGATCAATGTATATAATGGGTATTCAATTACTGAGATAAATAATTGAAAGAGTTCTGAATATAGGAAGGAGCAATTAGCTATACTATCATCTCAGTTCCATTGAACTATAATCTTAAGTAGAAAGGGTATCAAATTATTAATTGACCAAAGGGGGTATATTATTTGCAAAAAGAAAAGAATAGTTCATCAATTCAGCCAGAACCAATACCATGTCCTGAACCGGAACCACAACCTTCTCCAGAACCAGTTCCTTATCCCGAACCAACCAAAAAGCCACGGGATAAGAAAGATTGATCTAGCTATCAGATATAGGCCAAATACCTCTGTTTTAAAAGCTGAGATCATTGCTTACATGTAATGTTGTTGGAAAAAGCAGAGGAAATTTGGAGGTTTATAGCCATGATAAACAGAATATATATTTCCCACTCTGAACAGGACAAAGGCCTAGCTCAGGAACTGGAAGATGCCTTGTGGGCATTGAACCTGGAAAGCTTTTCGTCTTCGCTCAAAAAGACCGAATCGCTCTCCGAGGCAGAACTTATCAGCTTTGGTATTCGTCATTCGGACTGCATGATCGTCATTCTCTCAATGGATGGATTATTATCACCCAAAGTGAACCAGGAGATCGGTCTGGCTGTGGGTACGGATCAATTGATGATCCCTTTGTTAGAGTACGGAGAGAAACTCCCGGTTTTAATAGGTCATCTGCCAGCCATACGTTTTTACAGGACTAACTATGAAAATGCACTGGGAGTGGTCATAAAAGACATCCGGCAGCTCACCAAACTGGAATGGCTTAAAATAAAATGTCCTCACTGCGGAGAGGAAATGACGCAGTACATAACACCTCAGGAAGAAGTAGAGAAGGTTATTATTGAAGGATCCGATCTTAAGACCATGTGCAGCTACTGTGAAAATGCTTTTTACCTGGATCCAAGGTCATTCAGACCTCGTTCCCCGGAAACTTCCTCACATGAACATTCCGAATGAATATTTTGTCAGTACTTTCAACCCCTTCAGATCAAACTATATCCCAATTTTGAGATCTCCACGAGCATAAAGATAAGGGTAAAATTACCCACAACCAACGGAACGATCATTTTACGGAATGGAAATCCCACTATTGCAAGTGCTATTGCGATCACATCACTTGGAAGAGGGGTCAATGAGTAAAAGAAGATCAGCAGCATAGTTATTCTGTCATCGATCCGTTCCATCCATTTTGTCAGGCGAAATATAGTACCTGCATATTTTCCCTTAACACATTGTTTGCTTTTTGTACCCAGATAGTAGAATACCAGATCTCCAAAAGTAAGACCTAAGCTTGCAACTAATGCGATCCCGATCGAATTTACACTTCCCAGAGATATTGCGATCAAAGCCGTGTAGAATGTAGTGGAGGTTAATGTGGAAACTCCACCTATCATGGCCAGCAGGAAGACAAAAATGTAAACGTTGCGTACTCCCAGCCTTTCGACTATTTCTCCCGGAGGATGGTAAAAAAGTAGAATTGACCATGAAACTATGAATAGAACAATTAGCCCAAGGATCAGGACATTTCTATTACCACCATAGTGAAGAACCATCCCCTTTTCATGAGAATCTCTTTTTGATGGGATCCATTTTTCCCTTTTTGCTTGCATTGAACCTCTAATAATTTGAATATTTATATGTCAATATCCTTGCCATTTTTATCGTGTGAGAAACATCCCTTATTTCATTATTAAAAGCTAGCATTGCTTTTAGCTACTTGCATGGCTATATTAATAGATCTTAAGTACTTGTTAGACAAAATAAATTCATACCCTTGTGTTTTTTGTTGGAAACATACACATGGACCTTATTATGATTAAATATATATAGGATCATTCGGTCTTAGGAAAGAATACCTAGACAAAGTCAGATCCTTTTTTGTTACCAGGTTGTATATCAAAATCAATTAATAGTTTTAAAACATATTTTATATTACCGTACCATGAAAAGTACGGTGAGGCAGTGAATCAGAAGGTAGAACGCCATTGGGTGTGAAAGCCCATAAATATTCAAAGTTTATTTGGCATTTGTAAATCCTTAAGGTCGACCTGAGATGGGGAGAATATAGTGGGGTAGGGTCGCCCAATGATTGCCCGATGAGGTCGGCATATCGGCCCCTGATCACTGCCATTTATACTACTTTTCTACCACATATATCAGATCGAGAGCCATAGGTGACTCCAAAAACCACATTTATAAATAATTAATATGGTTAGCAGTATAGAGTATTTGGACCGCAATATTTTATAATTGTCTGTCCTGATACGAAAGAGACATTACTGAAAGTCAGAATATGAAGGGATTGCGAAAGTAAAAGTACTCCCTGCACCTTCTTCACTATCAACCCAGATATTTCCGCCATGCATCTCAACATATTGCTTAACTAGGGTCAATCCTAAGCCTGTACCTCCATATTTTTTTGTAATTGAAGGATCAGCCTGTTTGAAACTCTCAAATATTTCATCATGCCTATTTTTGGGAATGCCGATCCCGCTATCAGATACAGATATCTCCATCATATTATCATAAGCAATAGCGTTGATCTATATACTGCCATTTTCAGGTGTGAATTTCAAAGAGTTGCTTAGTAGATTATACAATATTTGCCTCATCCTTAGTTTATCAGCATACATTTCAATACTTTCATGACGAGCTTGATTACAAATTTGAATGTTCTTTTTATACGCCAGATGTTTTATCATATCTTCTACTTCCAAAAAGAAGATCGGTAAGCTTATCTTTTCATATTCAAGATAAGTTTTCCCATTTTCGATCTTAGCGAGATCAAGAATTTCATTCATCAGTTCCAATAAGTGTTTCCCACTGTTCAAAATATTTTCTGAATATTTGATCTCTTTTTCATTCAGGTTACCAAAAGGATTAGTATTTAGAAACTGTGAGAAGCCGATGATAGAATTAAGAGGTGTGCGTAGCTCATGGCTCATATTTGCAATGAAATCTGATTTAATTTGGTTAGCTTCTTCGGCTTGTATCCTTGCATTTATCGCAATTTGAGTCTTCTTACGTTCGGTAATGTCCCTGGCATCGATAATCACACAGGGATGACCATCATAGATGAATGACCTACTACTCATTTCCACAGGGATCCTAGAACCGTCTTTGTGAATTGCCTCTGTATCCAATATGAAAGACGTGTTATGTGATTGAACATTTCCATTATTGAGATCCTTTATTTTTAGAGGAGAAACATACAGATCATGAATAGACATGTTCAATAGCTCATCCTTGCTATAACCCATTGTTAATGAAGTTGTCATGTTTGCATTTACGATTGATCCATCCTCTTCAAAAATGACTATTGAACCATTGGAATTGTCAAAAATATCCTGAAAATTAGTACTGGATTCAGCTAATTTGAAAGATGCACTTTTTATCTCAAGATAAAGGAGATAGGAAAAAACAAAGAGAGAAGCTATTAAAAATATACCTGCTAAAGATAATCCATATATCCCATACTGCTCATATACATTTAGTTTAAAAAAGATTTTTTCAAATAGATTAAAAGTTGTAGAGATGATACCAACAATTATGGTTAAAACTAAAATAATTAATATATCACGAACAACGATTTGTGGATTGTTATGTGTACCCATTGAATTTCCCAGTCACATATAGAGTGATTATTATATTTATAATCATATGCCACAGGAGTTCTATCTCTTTTACTGAAGCAAAGACTGAATTAATTACTTCCAAATATTTCGTATCAAGCAAAGTATGGCCAAAATAAAGAATATAATTGACTTTAGCACCTGCTCAGTTTACACTTCTGTAAAAAAGATGTTCCAATCGCCTTCTTTATAACTAAGGTGTACTTTTATTAGCGAATGGATTATGTCGGTTATTTCATTTATTCTTTTATCACATTATTTGTTATTGTAAGCCCTATCACCGGAGCAATTACATTTATAACGTTAACCAATGGCCTGAGCTTAAGTGAAAAGAACGTAATTGCAAAAAAATCTGTTACATTGGCATTTTTTATTTCCTTATTTTTCATTTTCACAGGAACCATTATCCTAGATGTTCTTGGGATAAGTCTTGATTCAGTAAAAGTTGCCGGCGGACTATTACTTTTAATGGTAGCTTTTGATATGATGCATGCCAAGATCTCAAGACAAAGCATTACCGATAAAGAGATAGATGCATCCTATGAACGTGATGATATCTGGATCTTCCCAATTGCAATGCCTATACTGGCAGGTCCTGCCACCATAACAACAGCCATAATTCTTACCGAAACTGCTGAAGTGGTTCAGCAAAAAATGCTCATCGTACTCGCAGCAGTAATAACATATTCAGTAGCCATGATAACATTTCTCTTTTCCAGGAGAATACACAAAAAAATGGGATATAATGGGATGCTGGTACTTACCAGATTATTCGGCCTGTTCCTGGGTGCAATTTCAGTAGATATGATCGCCAGCGGCATTTGGGGACTTTATATGAGTATGGCTTCATTGCCAGTTTGAATATTTGTCCCAATCTATTTTAGTCTTCTTCAAAGGCTCCCTACACCTTAAAATATATCGGTTTTGGTGTCACTTTCAAGATAAAATCGGCATATTTATTTTCAAGGGTTTGATCAAGAATACTGCTCACAGAAAAACATGCCCTCTGAACTAAAAGAGGGCCCATTGGAAGTAAATTACCGATAGATTATTGATTACTAAAAGAATTCCGAATACACCTACAGAACGCTTTAATCCATCCCATAGAACCGGTGACAATTTGTTTTCAAAATTTGCCAGCACACAATAATTAAAAAGAAGAACTGCAAGAAATAATATTTTCAAAAGGAATAATCCCAATATTCCATATTCAGACATTGTCTGCATTAAAAAAATATTTCCTTCATATCCATATGGCAGTGCAAATACAGTTGTAACACAGTCTCCGATAATATAAAATAGTACGACATATCGGATTTCCCATAAAAAATGAGATGATATTACGTGCCCATACATAACTATCAAAATAAAGTTGGAGACAACTATATATAATTATATACATTTGCATATATAATAATGCAAATTGTCATTATGAGCAGTGGCTCCTATCTCGAGAAGCTCGAAAACCAAAAGAATAGAAGTGTGGTGGGCCCGATGAGATTCGAACTCATGATCCTCGCCGTGTAAAGGAGGTTGATGCCGATTTTGAATTTATGCGAACCCATTCAGAACGAAAACGACATACTACTCTCAACGATTTTTGGTTAGCGCATAAAGAAGAATTCAATACTTGGTTACAGCTCAGAGAGATTACCGCAAAAACAAAGCAAATGTACATGAGCTCTCTGACAAGATTCTTTGAAAAGAACGAAATCAATAAACCCAAGGATGTCAGGAACTTCCAACTAAAAGATAAAGAATCACGTGGGCTACGTAATCTATTCAACTACTGTGAAGATGAAGAGATTGAGGATGTGGTTGGTCATAGCATCGAGAAATGGAGGCGCTTCATTAAGATCAAAAAATCAGGAGTCGTTGAAATCTATGTCAATGATGAAGAAATCCAAGAAGCATATGAAGCGTGCTCTGATGATTTGAAGCCCATATATCAATTATTGGTATATTCAGGAAATAGACTCAAACATATTCACAAAATGCTACAGAACTTTAATGAAAAAAATATTATTATAGATGGAGATGTAGCTTACTATCCTACAGCTTCTTTTTCAGAAGGAACGAAGAATACATTCCAAGTATTTTTCCCTGTTTCATTTATACCTAAACTCAAAACTATTTCTCAGTTGAAGGCTTATGAAACTATCATGAAGGGGATACGCTATGATCGTGTTTCTGCAAAGACCATACGCAAATGGCACCTTAATGTTATGATTAAGGAAGGTGTTACCGAAAGTTTGGCAGACTTTATTCAGGGTAGAGCAGCAATGACAGTTGGAAGTGCACATTATTTGAATAAGGTGCAGCAAGCAAAGGATGAATATTGTAGGATTATGGAGAAGTTTTCCATATAATCAAAATGAGATCGATTAAATTTTCACCTCGGGTATGCCCTAAGTGGTACAGGAATTCAATCCTTGCTCACAACTCAGAGATGTCACCGTGTCATGAAAGGATAAAAGATTTTTTATGATATCGCTCGTATAAATAAAAAAAGAGTAGTAAGGGCAATTGCCCTTACTTCATTTATTCATCATTCCTTCTCTTCCAGATGACGATGAACAAAATACCCAGCATTCCTGCGATCACAGGAATAAACCACATCGAGCTTGTTACCCTGCTTTCTGCAACTTCAATTGTATAGTCTACATCTACTGTAACTTCCTCATCGACATCATATTTCACATCGGTGTCCGGTCCTCTAATCCTTGCCTCTCCATACCCATCCGAGTTTCCCAGAGGTTTTTTGGGGTAATAGTAGTTAGAACTACCACTATTAGACCTTTTAAGATCTGTAGTAAAAGTACCGATCTCAGATGAATTATTGAATCCGAAGATGTCGTAGCTTTCGACCTTGTAGTAATACAATGTATTCTGCTCGAGGTTATCTAGTGTGATGCTATGGTTCACTATGAAAGTCGCTTTTGAAGCATTCAGGGTTAGATTTGTATCCAGTCCATAGTAAACTATTGAGTTTGCATTCTCGTTCGTATCCCATGTAATAGTTGCAGATTCATCGGACAGAGATTCTACAACTACATTGGTTATTTCCATATCAATAGCATCGATACCATACATCTTCGTATCCGTCATCACAATATTTCCGGCAAGGTCTTCAACACTCGCATTCAGGTGGTAAATTCCTGATGGCAATGGTGTGAAGTTCACTGACAGGTCATTTCCTGAATAAGATGCAGAATTGAACAGTCCTGTACTGTTGTACAGATAAAAAGTTATGTTTGCTATTCCGAGATTGTCTGATGCTGATACATTACCGAATATCCAGTCCTGTGAGTGATTACCTTCCTCCAGTGTGGAAGCATCAAATGTTATTTCAGGATCAGTTGTATCCAGCAATATTGCCCTTGTACCCGTATTGTTCACATTACCTGCAAGATCCCAAACACTTCCGTTCATCTGATAGGAGCCATCAGCAAGTCCTGTGAAGTTAAAGGAATGAGGTGACACGCCTGAAATACTTGAGGTGACCAGACCACTGCTGTTGTACAGGTAAATAGCAGAACTGTTGATCCAGGAATCACTGAAACTGATATTACCGAGGACCCAATCCCTGCCGTAGTTGCCTGCAACCGTGGTATCATCATTGAAGGTTATGAAAGGTGCAGTGTTGTCTATTGTTATCTCGATCACATCGCTCGTATAGAGAAGTGAAACTGATTCATTCTCACACGCTTCCCATGTGATATTATAGATACCATCTGCGAACAAGCTGCTGTCAAATCCAACCGACAGACTATCCTGCGGAAGGTTATAGTATCCATGATCATCGACCTTGCCTGTAATATTGTTTAAGCTGACATTGGATACAAAAACATCTTCATTCTTGTCAGTTACAGAAGCATTCACAAAGAACATGCCTGATATGTTGGCAGATGGTTCCGGTGCAATGATAGCTACATTAGGTGCTGTATTAGCTTCGACAGGATTGTTCAAAAGATATGGATAGCCGCCATTCTAGGAACTAGTTACATCATTGCAAATGTTCCAGACCGAAGTAAAGTCCCAACCAGAATATGTGGATTGTGTCTTCATTTTATCTGTTGTCTTACCTGTAGCACCATTATCGCCGGCACTTGAAGATTGACCGGAAGTTTCAAGGTCCCAGTAGCTGCCGGTGATAGTACCACAATCAAAAATTCCAACGAGACCACCTACTCCATAAGAAGTACCAGTCACTTTGCCAGCGGAATAACTCTGAGTGATAGTGCCATCAAGAGATTGCCCAACAAGGCCGCCGATTCTAGATTTACCAGTTACATTGACATTGGCATAACTTTGATTTAGATTAGTTCCATCAAGATATCCAACAAGGCCGCCTACTCTATCTTCACCAATCACTTTGCCGGTGGCATAACTCTGAGTTATAGCACCACAATAAGAACGTCCAACAAGGCCACCTACATTATTTTGACCAACCACATTGACATTGGCATAACTTAGATTTAGATTAGTTCCATCAAGATAGCCAACAAGACCGCCTACACTATCTTCACCAGTCACTTTGCCGGTAGCATAACTCTGAGTGATAGTACTATTTTTAGAAGAATGTCCAACGAGACCACCTGTAAGGCCTTCACCAACCACATTACCTGTGGAATAACTTTGAATGATAGTACCAGAAGAATAGCCAACAAGGCCGCCCGTAAGGTCATCACCATTCACATTGCTGGCGGCATAACTCTAATTGATTTTACCAGAAGAATAGCCAACAAGGCCACCTGTAAAGCCTTCACCATTCACATTGCCAGTGGAATAACTCTGAGTGATAGTGCCAGAAGAATAGCCAACGAGACCACCTACTTTATAGACACCAGTCATATTGACATCTACCAACCCAACATTATTAATTTTGGAAGATGAAAGTGTAAATCCAAAAAGACCAACAAAGTCTTCAATTGACCTGTTAATATACAGCCCCTTTATCTCATATCCCTGACCATTAAAGGTACCTGCGAATTTATTTAACGCATTTCCAATAGGCTCAAATCCTGCACCTGAGTTCCAGTTAATGGTTCCACTGGCATCAATATCATTGATCAGTTTATAATTGGCCGCCAGATCGCTACTCAGGTTCTGAAGTTGCTCAATTGTTGATATTTGATATGGGTTCCCAGCTGTGCCATCTCCTCCTGCAAATGGAGTTGCGTTTGCGGGAAAAGACATTGACATAGTAATTAATAAAAATAATGAACATAACCCTATTTTTTTTATCGTTTTATTTAGTTTTTTCATGGAATCCCCCCCACATTATAATTATAAATTCATGATCATTAAAAACTTATTTTTCATCTAAATATTATGTATGTTATTTAAACTTTTTTAATTTATGTTGACCCATGACTAAAAAACAGCATGCTTCTACATGATAGTGGCAAATCAAACCACACAAAGTTTAGAAGAACATTATAGAGTAAGCCATAGCTATGATTATCTTTGATAAAAACTTCAAGGATTGTATATAAAATATACAAGAAAATACCAGCTCCGAGCTCGCCCATCCAGATTACGCTTCTGGAAATCGGTTCAAAGCGATATACTGAGCTCAACATTTCAAGAACAGAACAATTAAAGGCTCAATTGATAACTCAGAATCACAAAAACAAAGCTCTTCAACTCGAAATTCAAAAGAATAGAAGTGTGGTGGGCCCGATGAGATTCGAACTCATGATCCTCGCCGTGTAAAGGCGATGTCATAACCAACTAGACCACGGGCCCATTTGTGCAATTAACACATCATTATCCCTTCGCATGTAAGCAGTAAGGGGGACGTGCAACTCCTTAATGTCATTAGGAGTATATAACTTTTTTGTGAGCAGAGGGGGATGTGCGTGAATTAATCCCAACCATTAATAAATAGTAGTGTGTTATGATGAAGCATGACCGATAACAATGAAACAGAGGAGATAAACACTCAGAGTAAGCAGATAGAGGAGTTCAAGGTCGATCTAAACTACAATTCACATATGGCACAACTCGCTATCTGGATGCCTGAGGGAAAGCATGAGATGAGGGTTGTCGCAAAGGATAAGGACAAGAGCCTTGAATGTGTTTTTGTCCAGATGCATCATAATGTTGAAGAGGGCAGAGAGGCTTATGACAAACTTGACGATGGCCAGAAGATAAAGGATCTGTTCGCAAGAACGGGCTTTGGGAAGATCTGCAAATAAATCTCAACTTAATATCTTAAATTACAACTAATCACTACTATATGTTAACTATATTTTAACTAAATTCAAAAGCCAACGAGGGAGTATCTCATATGCGGATAGGAGTTTACATCTGTCACTGCGGACTGAATATCGCAAGTGTCATAAACATGGATGCACTGCACGAAAAAGTAGAACAGATGGAGGGTGTCACACTTGTCAAGGACATACAGTTCATGTGTTCCGATGTCGGGCAGGATGCGCTCATGGACGATATTGAAGAGCACGACATCGACAGGGTACTCGTTGCCGCATGCACTCCAAAGCTTCACGAGAACACGTTCAAGAAAGTGTTGGAGCGTGCGGGGCTTAATACCTATCTTCTTGAGATTGTCAACATCAGGGAGCAGTGCTCATGGGTGCACATGGACCATCATGACATGGCAACCCAGAAAGCTTTCGACCTCATCAAAATGGGAATTGCCAAGCTCAGCCTTCTGGAACCATTGCAGATAAGGAAGACAAAAGCGAACAAGGATGTCCTCGTCATAGGTGGCGGTGTCGCCGGAATAGAAGCTGCCCTCACGCTGGCGGATTCCGGCACGCACGTCTATATGGTCGAAAAGGAACCTACCATTGGCGGAAAAATGGCATTGCTAAATGAGGTGTTCCCGACCAATGACTGTTCTATCTGCGTCCTCGCACCAAAGATGACAGATGTGCAGAACCACCCGAACATCGACCTGTTCACCTACTCCGACATCAAGGACATCTCTGGATCAGTTGGCAACTTCACAGTAAAGGGCATTCAGAATCCCAGATATGTAATTATCGACAACTGCAAAGGCTGTATCGATGAATGTTCAAGGGTATGTCCCGTGGACATCTCCAACCCCTTCGACAGCGGTCTGGGGAAAACGAAAGCCATCAACATGCCCATACCGCAGGCCATCCCCCAAACAGCATTCATCAACAGCGATTACTGTGTGGGTTGCGGGCTTTGCAAACAGGCCTGCCCTGCAGATGCAATTGACTTTAACATGAAAGAAGAGGAGTTCGACTTCACCGTGGGAGCGGTCATAGTCGCAACCGGTTATCAGGGATTCGATGCAAAGCGCAAAGAAGAATACGGCTATGGAGTATTCCCCGATGTCCTCACCAACATGGAACTGGAAAGATTGCTCAATGCTTCCGGTCCAACCCGTGGAAAAGTGGTCGTGCCCTCGACAAAGGAGACCCCTAAAAAAGTGGCTTTCATACAATGTGTGGGCTCAAGGGACGAGACCGTTGGAAATCCTTACTGCTCACGCGTCTGCTGCATGTCCTCCATGAAGAACGCACAGATGATCAAAGAGCGCTATCCTGACACCGAGGTCACCATTCACTATATCGACATACGTGCCGCCGGTGAGATGTACGAAGAATACTACGTGCGTTCACAGCTCATGGGAATCGACTTCATTCGCGGAAAAGTAGCAGAGATACAGATAGACACACAAGGGAAAATGTTGCTGAGGTATGAGGACACCCTTGAATGCGCTGTCTGTGAAGAGAACTATGACCTTGTGATACTCGCAACCGGAATGGAACCCAGCAACACAACTGAACCCATAGCCAGAACGCTTAACCTCACAAAACGAACTGACAGGTTCCTTTCCATCGCACACCCGAAGATGCGACCTGTGGATGCACACATAAACGGAGTGTTCATCGCCGGCTGTGCCTCAGGACCAAAAGAGATACAGGTATCCATTGCACAGGGAAGTGCCTCTGCAGCACGTTCCACACGCCTCCTTGCAAAAGGTGAACTTGAGAACGACCCCTTCAGTGCATACGTGGATGCTGAAAAATGTATCGGATGCCGTATGTGTGAAGACACTTGTAATTTCAACACCATCAGGGTCATTGATGGAAAAGCAGTGGTCGATGAGATCTCATGCCAAACCTGCGGCTCATGCAGTGCCTCGTGTCCGGTAGACGCCATCGACATGCCCCATAGCACCGATGCCCAGATAAAAGCACAGATTAGGGCAGCCCTTGAAGTAAAGGATGAATTCCCACTTATCATAGCCTTCCTTTGCAACTGGTGCAGTTACGCATCAGCCGACCTTGCTGGAACATCAAGGATACAATACCCCACCAACGTGAGGATAATCAAAGTGATGTGTGCCGGTCGTGTTGATCCCGACTTTGTGCTGGAGGCATTGCAGGGCGGTGCTGACGGAGTCATCGTTGCAGGATGTCGCCTTAATGAATGTCATTACATCATTGGGAACTATGATGCAAAACACAGGATGGATAATCTCAAGGAAGTACTGGAGGAGATCGGACTCGACCAAAGAAGACTTCGTGTCGAATGGATATCAGCTGCCGAAGGCGAGAGGTTTGCAAAGACTATCGCGGATTACGTGGATGAGCTGACTGAACTCGGACCGGTAGGTTCGGAGCTTCCCGGAGGAGATGCGAATGAGTGATGAAGAAAGATCCATGACCGTTTCAAAAGAAATGGATATCGAAGGAACTCACGTACTCTACAAGCAGATATCCGACAGGTCCTCAAAGATACTCGATTATGATTACAAACGCTGTGTTGGTTGTGGTATCTGCGTAAGGATATGTCCTACCAAAGCCCTTGAGCTTGGTCCGATGAAAGAGATAGCCACAGGCCTTGATGCACCGCCGGTGATGATGGACCTTGAGAAATGCACATTCTGTTCGATGTGTGTAAACTTCTGTCCGGTGAACGCACTGGAGATGAGAAGCGAGGGGGACTTTCCGGAAGAGGACCAATATCCTCGTCTGGAACAGTTCGTCAGGATGAACGAGAAGTGTGTGCCATGCTCGCTTTGTGAAGCAACTTGTCCAGAAGATGCCATCGAACTGGAATACACATTCCCGAAGAAAGAGGAGATAGCGCCTCTGAAGGAAAATGCGGAAGGCGAGATAGAGATGGATACCGATAAATGTAATCTCTGTGGGATATGTGCTCGTTTCTGTGATGCATTCCTGATGCTCGAAAAGGACCCGACAGCAACCGACCCCATGCCTTTTGAACAACTTATAATAGATGAGGACAGCTGTGACTACTGTACGCTCTGTCAGGATATCTGTCCCGAGGATGCTATCAAGGTCAAAGGGGAGAAGCCATGCGAAGCCCCTGAAGTATCAGGAAAGGTCACTGTGGATGATGCTAAATGTACCCGTTGTGGCTGGTGTGATGCGGTCTGCCCCTATGATGCAGTGGACCTGCTCAAACCTTTTGAAGGCGAGCTTATGCTTGTCGAGAGCCATATCCAAAAATGCGATGCACAAGGATGTCATGCCTGCTTCAACATCTGCCCGTCCCATCTTTGGTATGTGCCTGATGACGGAAAGAACATCGCGGCTGTAGATGACCTGTGTACCTACTGTGGAGCATGCGTCAATGCATGTCCTGAAGATGTTATGAAGGTCTTCCGCACAAAAGTAAGCCATACGGAAATCCCTGAAAGTCCCTGGGCAAATGAATGGAAGGATGCAATAGGTTCCCTGCTGACAGAGGAAAGAAAGCACCCTGACCTCTCAAGGACCATTGAGGTAGAGAATGAGCCCATGAAGAAACATGTGGACATCGAATTCCCTGAGGTCGATGAAAGGATGATGGAAGCGGTCTCGAAAAAAATGGAGCTGGCAAGGGATGCTCTTACTGACCCCAGGACAAGAAGGACACTTAACAAAGGGGAAGTTGATGACGTTCACAAAGCTATGAAGAAAATGAAGGATAAAGGGAAACTCTAACCTTTACCTTTATTGTCGAAACAATACTTTTATAATGCCTTACACGTTTTGTTGTCTAGATTATTACATCATTATTACATTGTTACTACATGATCATTGGTGATACTTTTATGAGCAGAAAGATCGACTACCGTGGACTTGGCTTAAAATGCGGACTTGAAATTCATCAGCAACTTGACTCTAAGGAAAAAATGTTCTGTAAATGCCCCACTACGATCCGCAACACGGACGAGTCGAACTTTGAGTTCTTCCGTTATTTGAGACCGACTGCAAGCGAGATGGGTGAGACTGACAAAGCAGCACTTGAGCAGACAAAGGTCAACAGGAAATACATTTACAAGGCCTACGATACCACATGCCTTATTGAAAATGATGAGGAGCCACCAAGGGAACTGAACAAAGAAGTGCTTGATATCGCTCTGTCCATCTCAAAACTTCTGCACATGGTTCCAGTGGAACAACTCCACATGATGAGGAAGATCGTTGTGGATGGCTCGAACACCTCTGGATTCCAGAGGACAGCATTCCTGGCAAGCGGCGGTTCTATGGATACTTCCGAAGGCACAGTAGGCATTGACGTGCTCTGTGTAGAAGAGGAAGCCGCACAGAAAATAGAAGATGCTGGCGACTCCATACTTTATTCACTTGACAGGCTTGGAATCCCTCTTGTAGAGATAGCTACCACACCGGACATAATCTCCCCCTCCCACGCCAGGGAAACTGCCGCTAAGATCGGCATGATATTACGTTCCACAGGAAAGGTCAAGAGAGGAATTGGAACCATCAGGCAGGATGTTAACATTTCCATTGCAGAAGGAGCAAGGGTTGAGATCAAAGGTGTGCAGGCACTCGACCTCATCGAGACAATTGTGGAAAGAGAAGCAGAAAGACAGGTAAATCTTCTCGAGATACGCAGGTCCCTCAATGAGAGGAATGCCAGTGTTCATGATGAGATATTCGATGTGACCGAACTCTTCAAAGGTACGGAGTCGAAGGTCATCAAGAGAAGCATCAAGAAAGGGAAGGTATTTGCTGTTCTATTGCCTGGCTTTGCCGGACATGTGGGAATGGAAGTACAGCCAGGAAGACGTCTTGGTACTGAATTCTCCGACCGTGCAAAAACATCCGGTGTCGGAGGTATATTCCATACCGATGAACTGCCCAACTACGGCATTACTGAGGACGAGGTCACAGCACTGCGCGAATTCGTTGGTGCCGGTGAAAATGATGCCGTGATAATGGTGGCAGATAAAGAAAAGCGTGCAAGGGGTGCAATGGAGAGCGTACTTATCCGTGCTGCTGAGACACTTGAATTCATTCCCGAAGAGACCCGAAAGGGATTACCTGACGGGAACAGCGCTTATATGAGACCACTTCCAGGTGCTTCAAGGATGTATCCTGAGACCGATGTACCACAGGTGGAGATAAGCAGGGAATATTTCGAGTCGATCCCTGTACCAGAACTGCTTACTGAGAGAGCGAAACGTTTCAGCAAGGAATATGGGCTTAACGAAGAACTCGCGGAAAAGATCGTATATTCACAAGACCTACCGCTGTTCGAAGAACTCATCGCCAAATTCAGTGGTGACAATATCATTACAGCTACGCTCATCGTTCGCACGATCACAGGCACGGTTCCCGAGCTTAAACGTGATGGTGTTGATGTCGGGAAGATCACTGATGAACACTTTAAGCAGATGTTCGAGGTCATCGCTTCAGGAGAGGTCGCTAAAGAGGCAATTGAGAAGATCCTCCGCCATGTTGCTCAAAAGCCGAATACAGTTGTAAGGGATTCACTGGAAGAACTTGGACTGACAGGGTCTGATACCGCTGAGATAGAAGCGTTCATTGAAAAGCTTGTGGAAGAAAGACAGGATTTCATTACTGAAAAGGGCACAGGAGCAGTCGGACCACTCATGGGACTTGTCATGGGTGAGTTCCGCGGTAAAGTGGATGGCAAGGTTCTCAGCGAACTTTTGAAACAAAAGATTAATGAATTCCTTAATCCATAATACTATTTATGGTGAAGTGCATATATAATCAGAGGAATTTAATTATCAGATCTGCAGTGATACTTTTTGTGGCATTATTGTCACTTCCTCTTGCAGGAGCGGTCACAGTAACTGATCATTACCAGCTTACTGAAGGTGTTAATCAGGTAGCCCCTGCATGGAGTCCTGATGGCGATAGGATAGTATATTCTTCTGAGCAGGCCATCTGGACGATGAATGCCGATGGCACGGATAAGAAAGAGGCATATGACAGTATCGTCTGGGATGGCGAACCTGTGTTCAGTACCGATGGCAAGCACCTTTATTTTGCATCGGACCATATCAGGCCGTTCTCTGCTAAATTCATCAATATTCATGTTGTAGACATTGACGGACTAAACCGCACACAGATTACGAAAAATGCTGATATGAGAGCACCTGCTGTAAGTCCTGACGGCAAAAGGCTCGCTTACCTTTCAAAACTTACCGGTAACTACGATATCTGGGTAATGGGCATCAATGGAAGCAATAATACGCAGATAACAGAAACTAATATTAATGAAGGTGCGCCTGCCTGGACTCCTGACGGTGAGCAGATAGTATATTCACTTGACGGAGATATATGGAAAGTCGATACAGAATCGAAGATCCCGGTAATCCTGAAAGATAATGAGTTCAATAACTATAACCCTGTATTCAACCCTGAAGGAACTAGGATGGCTTTTCTTTCAGACAAGGAAGGGTCAAAGGATATCTGGGTGATGAACGCTGACGGAACAGGAATGGAACAGCTTACTTTTTCAGATCAAGATGAGATGGACCCTGCATGGAGCCCTGATGGGAAAAGTATAGCATATTCCTCAAATAAGGCTGGAGAGTTCAATATATGGAAAATGGAACTTTCAATTACCGAGCCAACCATTCCTCGCGAACCTAGATATATCGATGAGGAATACGTGGTAGAGAATAAGAATCCCATCATTGAAAAACTGGAAGATTTTGGAAGTTCATCACCATTAAGACTAGTTATAGCAGCATTTATTCTGGGTGCTGCAATAGTTATCATGATGACTAAGTATTTCGTGAAAAAGTTGTGAGAACAACTCATATCATTCTTTTTTGTGCCCCCATTGATGCTTATTAGTATTCCACTTATTCATTTCGATATTTTTTGATCATTTCGATCTCTATCATAACTTTGCTAGGAATATATTATAGGGAATTGTGGAAAGTCAATTTTTTAAAGTTTTTAAAAGGGAATGTGAAATAAGAATTAATTACTCTTATAATAACAAGATATTGCCTCCGTAAAGATCCCTTATAGATGCTCATTTAATACAGAAGAATTTATCAACGCGGCATATAGAACATGATAAAAAACCCCAAAAGTGCGATCAATGCCCCTATGATCTCATATATCTCGGGATCTTTCTTATCAACAACAAATCCCCAGATCAGGGAAGAGACAATGAATATTCCACCATAAGCAGCATATACCCTTCCAAAATGTGCAGGTTGAAAGGTAGGAATAATTCCATAGATAGCAAGGATCAAGCCACCAAATCGCCGCCACCAATTTCGAATAGAGCTGCAAGGTAAAATAATGCCAGAGAAGTTGCAATATCGATCATTCATTATCACTTCCCCTTGGCCAGTAGTATATGATCGCGACCCCAACAAGGATTATTAACGCCCCTATAGTATCATAAATATCAGGAATGGAGCTATTAGAAAATATGGGGAGACCATTGTGCAAAGAAGTACGGTGATCAAGTAAAAGAAATGAATTTCAAGGTATTGATACACAACCTTAACAAGTATGCTAAAAGCGTGTTTTAATTTGTTTGAAGATACTACAGGACCAGAACACAAGTACATTTATATACTGACAGTTTCTTTACGAAGCTCTGCTAACATTAACAAGATATGTCCAAAGGATGTATCTAATGGAATTAGAGAACAATACCATAGAGCACTTTAAAGGATCAGGTCCAAGTGACCTAAAAGCAGGTTTTGTAACAATTGTAGTACTTCCAATTGTCTTTGCAAGGGCTTCTGGCTTGAAAGTATTGATAGGCCTTTATAAGACTATGATTGGACGTATGCTTGTTTTTCCATTGATAATTCAAAGTATTTTATTACCACATGAATATTCACAAGTTTTCACCATCTGGATTTGCGTTTTTCGTAAAGCTCCACCCAATTTATGTTATTGGGTCTTCAATTTTGAAAGTTGGTGGAAATTACAGGTACATAGTAATTTTTAAAATGGGATAATTATGGCATTTATAGAAAAATTAAATAACGATCAAGTAAATTTCAAAAATGAGGTCCTATCCGGACTGACGGTTTCATTGGCCCTGGTGCCTGAAGCTGTAGCTTTCTCAATTATAGCGAATGTCAGTCCATTGGTCGGACTATACTCTGCATTCATCATTGGATTAATAACTGCGATATTCGGTGGCAGACCGGGAATGATCTCGGGTGCCACAGGTGCAATAGCAGTTGTAGTTGTGGCCCTGGTGATCCAACATGGAGTAGAGTATCTTTTTGCTGCCGTAGTTCTAATGGGAATTATTCAAATGACCATTGGAGCTTTGAAATTGGGTAAATTCATTCGGCTTGTACCCCATGCAGTAATGTTCGGATTTGTAAATGGACTGGCTATAGTGATCTTCATGGCACAGCTTGCCCAGTTCAAGATCACCGATATTAATGGAATAGAACACTGGTTAGGTGGACAGGCACTTCTGGTCATGTTAGGCTTTGTAGGATTGACCATGGCCATCATCTATTTGTTGCCAAGGTTCACAAAGGCCGTTCCCGCTTCACTTACTGCTATCATAGTTGTCTCGACCATTGTGATATATTTCCAGATCCAAACAAGAACCGTTGGAGATATTGCATCCATTGCAGGCGGATTCCCGGAGTTCCATTTACCAAGGGTACCACTGAACTTGGAGACCATAAAGATCATTTTCCCCTATTCGCTCATCATGGCGTTAGTAGGATTGATCGAAAGTCTGTTGACACTGACAGTTATCGATGAGATGACCGAGACCAGAAGCCGAGGAAATAAAGAAAGTGTTGCACAGGGTGTTGCCAATCTCGTTTGCGGGTTCTTTGGAGGCATGGGCGGCTGTGCAATGATCGGACAGAGTCTCATCAACATAAATTCAGGCGCGAGGAACAGGATATCAGGTATAGTTGCAGCTGTGAGTCTGTTGCTTTTCGTTTTAGTAGGTTCACCTCTTATCGAAAAGATACCAATGGCAGCATTGGTCGGTGTGATGTTCGTGGTTGCTATAGGAACATTTGAATGGGCATCATTAAAGATATTCAGAAAAGTACCCATAACAGATTTCTTTGTTATGTTGGTCGTTGCAGGCATAACCGTGATCTACCACAATCTTGCAGCAGCAGTAATCGCAGGTGTCGTCATTTCTGCATTGGCCTTTGCCTGGGAACATGCCAAACTTGTGCGTGCAAGAGAAATAGTCGATGATAACGGAATCAAGCATTACGAATTCTTTGGTCCGTTGTTCTTTGGTTCAGTTACTGAATTCCAAAGTAAATTCGATGTGTTGAACGATCCCGACGAGATAATTATAGATCTTAAAGAGTCAAGGGTTGTTGACCATTCTGCCATCGAAGCATTGAACAAGATCACTGAACGCTATGCAAAAGTTGGTAAAACGGTCCATCTGCGACATTTAAGCGAAGATTGCAGAATACTGTTGGACAATGCATCTGCCATAATTGACGTCAATCACTGGGAAGACCCACATTATAAAGTGCCTTCCGATATACTGGGATAAGCCGTGGTGGGTAGACTGAGTTTATCCACACGATGCTAAAGTTAAATTCAAATTGTCTTTCGATCAGGATCATGTCAGTTCGATGATCATGGTCTGATCGAAAGACTCTTTTATCTTATTTTATTGCAGTTGTTCAAATTCTATAATCAGGATAGTTTTTATCAGCCCATTCGAAAATGGATGCTTCTATCAACATTTTATTTCCTGCATCCTTTCGAGCTTGTGTATTTGAAGAACCATAACCAACTGTAAAATAGTTTTTATCCCCCAGTTGCAAATTTAGGAGGGATAACTTATCTGAAGAGGTTTCGCAAGTCCAAGATGCTACACTTACGTTTTTGAGCCGGGTACTGAGCAGGAACCACATGCTAAAGACATTTTTATTAGCCTTCTCGGTTATCCAATCTACCAAAGAATCACCTGTGTTATGGCTCACTTGTATTGATTTTTGGAAGTCAAATTTATAGAAAATAATTTCTTCTTCATTAATAGATACTTTAGGACATACCGTTATTTCTTGTGTTGGCCTTAGAGTGTCCTCTGTAGGATCATATACAGGATTTTCACCTTTCGTTGTCCATCTTATAATTGTAATTCGGATTGTGATCTGCATATTTGTCATATCTTCATGGTTCAAGTGGTTTTTAATCTGTTTTTACATTTCTTATCTTTGTAATTTTAGAGATTTTCTTTCCAATTTTGAACATTACTTCATCGAGCCCGTTTTCTCCAAGTCTGTATTTTACAAAATGATGAAGTGTTGCAGGAGATGAAAGATTCATAATGCCGTTATTGTCTTCAAAAGAAAGAAGCTGCACTTCTTCTTTTGTTAAAGTAGATATTGTTTTCTTATACGATAGATTCCTAAAACATTTCACAACGATGAGCTTTATCATTGACGAAATCTTATGCCTAAAGTGCCAGTCCTTGTTGGAATAATAACAACTTTCGACATAAGAAGCAATTTCATTGATATCTAAGAAATACAAAAATTGGCATAATGATGCGGTGTTTGTGTTTAGATAGCTGGCAAGATTATCACTGATACAGATTCTATCCGAAAGATGTAAGTATATTTCATGGACTAGCGCATTTTCTACCATATAAGCATAATGCATGAGCTATGCTCAGAGTGGTGCCAGTAGTCTTGAAAAACATTTGTCTTTAAATCAAAAATTTAATTTGGTGTTCTCAAAATAAAGTATAAATACTATACAATATCATAAACTAATGTAATATGATCGTGGGGATACACCAGCCAAATTACCTGCCATATTTTGGCTTTTTTGATAAGATAAAAAAATGTGATGTATTCATTATCTATGATGATGCTCAGTTCAATAAAAGCGATTTCCAACACAGGAACCGGATACGCATATATCATGGTTGGAAGTGGCTCACGGTTCCGGTAGAAACAAAACACATCCCAATTGATCAGATTAAGATAAATAATGATATTAAAATAAGTGGTATGGACTGGAGTGAAGCACATTTCAAAGAGATACACGACAACTACAAAAATGCCTCTTATTATCACGAGTATAAAAATGCAATTCAGGAAATATACGAACAACCATATGATCATCTAATAGACCTGAACATGAAATTAATCGATTTTTTTATAAGATCTTTTGATATTGATACAGAGATCGTTTATTCAAGTGAGTTTGGTTTCAGTTCCATATCTACAGAAAAGATTGTTAATCTTGTGAGTGAGGTTGGAGGGGATACATATCTCTCTGGGTCCATGGGCAAGAATTACCTTGACTTTGGACAGTTCGACGATCACGATATCCAAGTGTTGTTCCAAGAGTTCGAGCCTCCTGTCTACCAGCAACAATATGCTGGGTTCATACCTAACATGTCTGCAATGGATATACTACTAAACAAAGGTCAGAAAGTTGATGAACATGCAAAAGAAACAAATTAAAACAATATTCTTTGGTAATAATCATCTTGTTTTAGATCATCTGATCAAAATAGCAGACGTAGTAAGCATTTTTTGCAGACCACAGGATACAGACGATGATAATATATTCAAAATAAAAGAACTTGCAAAAGAACATTCGATATCTGTCTACCAACCAAATAAGAAGGATCTATATAATTATGTTTCATATATAGAAAATTTGGACGTTGATCTTATCGTGGTATGTGGCTATAAATACATCATACCAGAAGAGATATTTGATATTCCAAAGTATAAAGCGATAAACATCCATCCTTCTTATTTACCTGCATACAGGGGACAGCATGTCATCAATTGGGCAATAATCAATGGGGAGAAAGAAACAGGTGTGACAATTCACTACATTGATAAGGATATTGATACAGGAAATGTAATAGTGCAGAAGAAAGTTCCAATCTTATTTGACGATACTTCACTCACACTTTCTGACAATATATATTCTGAAGCATGTAAATTACTGCAATCTGTAATAGATCGAATTGTTTCTGGAGAAACACTCCAAGCCAAAAAACAAAATAATGCAGAATCTACTTATTTTAAACCTCGGACTCCGGAAGACAGTCGTATTGATTGGAACATTGATGGGGTAGAGATCTATAATTTAATAAGGGCTCTTGTTAAACCATGGCCAGGTGCATATAGTTATATCAAAGATAAAAAAATTATCATCCGGGATGCTAAATATGAAAATATTTTGCTCAACTGTGAACATGGAAAGATAATCAATATATGTGATTCGACTCTAATAATATCTGTAAAAGGTGGACAGTTGGTAGTTAATGATTATACAATTATCGATGAAAATGACAATATGGTTCACTTAAGTATTGAAATTGGGAATGAATTAGAATAAAAGGAAGTAATAATAATGAAACCTACAATTCTTGCTATGGGTGCCCATCCTGATGACATGGAACTTGAAGCAGGCGGGACACTTGCCAAATATGCAAAGAAAGGATATAATGTAAATCTTCTGGTCCTTACATCTGGCGGTTATACTGATATGAATGGAGTCAGCTATCAAAATGAAGAACTCAGGGATGAGGCAAGAGAGTCTGCAAAGATCCTTGGTATTAAAGAGCTTTTTTTCTTTGATTATCCCACCAGAGATCTTCAGGTAAGTGGTGAGGTTATAGGTTAGGTTGATGATTTTATTGATCAGCTGCGCCCTGATATTTTCATATCGCATCACCCATTTGACTCTCACCAGGACCATAAAGCTGCGGCTGAGATTATGTTTGCTGTATCCCGGCAGGGGCGGGTCAAGAATGTGCTCAGTGGTTCCACTTTACCATACCGTCCTAATGTGTTTGCTTTCAGGCCTCAATTCTTTGTTGACATCAGCGAAACGATTGAAATTAAACTGGATGCGATTCGAAGGTATAATTCGCAATATAAAAAGTTTGGAAGTGAAGTCCTCATAGAACGTGTGAAGGCAATGGCAAAGACTCATGGTTGGGCTCTGAATTGTGAATATGCTGAATGCTTTGAGATTATACGAATGGATGACAGTCTATGGGTATAAAAGATTACATACTGATTACTCCTTGTAAGGATGAGGAAGAAAGTCTTCCACAGCTTACAGAATCTATAATCAATCAGAAAATAAAACCTGTTTTCTGGCTTATTGTAGATGATGGAAGTGCAGATCGGACTCCTGATATATTGCAGGAACTCGTTTCAAAGCATAATTGGATAAAAACCATAAGATTAAGTGAAGAAAAAAGAGACCTAGGCGTACATTTTGCTCATGTGTGTAGAATAGGTTTCAATCATGCAATCAACTACTGTTTGGATAATAACATAGAATACGGCTATGTTGGTCAGATTGATGCAGATGTTATCCCTGAAAAGAATTATTTTGTATCGTTGATATCCGAGTTTGAAAGCAACAAGCTTCTTGGCATATGTAGTGGCCATATCGGAAACATTGTGAATGGTGATATAGTCTGGAGTAATATAGTAGAGGATCTACCTTCAGGAGGGGCGCGGCTTTGGAGAAAAGAATGCTTTGAAGATACGGGAGGATATCTGCTAACATGTAGCCCTGATAGTGTATCAAATGTGAAAGCTAAATTAAAAGGATGGGATAGGAGACAGTTCTCGTATGTAAGTGCTGTATCAAGCAGGCCATACGCAAGTGCAGGGGGGCAATGGGGAGGCTACAAAAAATTTGGCTCTAACAATTATTTTATAGGCTACAGTCCACTACATGGTTTGCTAAAAGGAGTAAGACTTCTATACAGCAAGAATGGCTATCACAAATCCGGCATAGGTATAGCTTATATAGTGGGATATTTCTCACAATATTTCAAAAGAGCACCTCAGATCAATGACAAAGAAGTTCTCGAATATTATCAGAATGAGAGATTGAAGGAGATATTATGTTCAAAGGTATTCTGCAGAAGAACAAAGTGACACTTTTTGCACTACTTATAATACTAAACATAGTGATAAGAATTCATTCGATCAGTCATGAAAAGGGAAATGATTCTTTTTTCATTCATTCCCTTGCCAACTGGATTACGATATATGGACAGGCTACCTGATGGGAGAACTGGCTATCCATTTTTGGTTTTTATCCACTCTCATATGCAAGTGCTGTTCCGTATCTCTGATCCGGGGTATCGCAAC
>NZ_JAUVEY010000107.1:0-7565 GCF_030594565.1 Methanococcoides sp. | reverse complement strand
CGAGATTCTCCACATTGTCCTATGAGCTTCATACCCCAACGTTACCATTGGCGCGTGTCATAATAGGATTAACCCAAATGGAAGGGATAGCGTTGCCGCAATTCATGTTATAACTTCTTGTCGCACCTTATCCTAACAGATGGTTTGGATTAGATTTCCAAACTTCTCCATATTGTCCTATGAGCTTCACACCCTGACGTTACCATCAAGGCATGTCATAGTAGGATTATCCCAAACGGAAGGGATAGCGTTGCCGCAATTCATGTTATAACTTCTTGTCGCACTACCCACGCGATGTTAAAGAGAAATTTTATTATTAGATCTGCTGTTATAATTTGATTTACATATTTGTAACAAAAAAGTTAGGAAAGGCTTTTCATCTGTATTTTTGTGTCTATTTAACACAAACGATGAAGACTTCTCATTGTTGTTCTTGATTGAAAATTTATTGGTGTATAGGGTTGATCAAACCCTTTTCACACACATTTCTTTCAATAATCCTTCCATCTTGAAGATCTCATCCATATTCTCGGCTAAGAGTATAACAGCAAAATCACCGGACAACGGTAATGTATCGCAGCTAAAAGGAAATACGGAATTTAATTTTTTGCCATCATAGATTAGTGGCCCAATACGTTCAGTGAGCTCAATAAATGAACATGCAGCTGTTTTGATCTTTATAAATTTCCAGTATGGGATGGGAGATATCAATTTTTCAATATTATCTACGATCATGCTCACATAGGAGGAACCATTAAAACGAGCGTTATTTTCAACAGGAAATATGCCATCATCTGATACGATATAATCGACACCGACTACACCCCGATATCCAAATTCAGCCATATTAGTTACAATTTTTGCAGATGTTTTTGCAATGTAATTTGAAATTTCTGGGGAGGCATCTTTTCCTTTGAGTGTACCAATGTGTACCATCCCTCTTTCGCATATTTGATCCCGCATGCCAAGAGAGTTTATATTACCATCTCTGCTGATCACCCACTGATCATTCGGAGAAGATGAGACATTCAGAAAAGGCTCAATGATAACAGATCTTTCACCGCTAACTGCAATTTCATGATATATTTCAGAAATATCATTGCCTTTAGTTTTGTACAACGACATATCGGCTTCACCCAAAGTTCCGCGAATAATAACAGTTTCGCAGGTTGACAGATATCCGTTTATGATGTTTTTCATATCTGTACAATTTTCATTGTCTTCAGGATTCATTTCAAATGAACTGCCTTCAACAACATCGATGTCCAATTGTTTACATACGGTCTTAAAAACGGACTTATCATTATATTTTAGTGTTGCAGTTTCAGTTGCTCCAAAAAGATCAGCTTCAAGAACTTTTGCAGCTTCAGTTTCCATATGCCCTGAAAACCATGGTACATATACAGGTTTTTTCCCGCTCTGCCTGATATATCTTTTAACTGGTTCAGGATCATTAACGATGAGTTCTGAGAGTGACATTTCTCTTGAGTGAGCACTATATTCTACGATATGATCCGACCCCAGACCATGGGAACGCAGCCATTTATGATACTCGGAGTCCAGCTTTCCGCGTAGAACTACCACATCATCACGGCGTGCTACCGGAAGCGCTCGATCACATTTTGAATTAACGGATGCATCACGGCGCGGGAATTGTGAAAAACGATCTGCTCCGTAAATTATTAGCTCATTGTCGTTGTTTGAGATACATTTTCTGAGTGATTGATATTTATACATTAATTCTTCCATTTTTTAGATAAGTAATTTTTATAATTCGTCAGCAAGAAGACCACTATTTTTAAACTCGCACAAAATCATAGATTTAATGCGAGTTTCATTTCATGGAAAACATCCAGATTAATCTGGATGTCTTGCAGTGTAACTGCAAGATGAAATAGGTGGATGAATTGCGTAAACAGTTATTTATTTTTATTTCTGATATTATTATTAGTATTAAAACGTATGTTGCAATATGCGGAAATCTTACAAATTCCGTCTGCACTTGACCAAAGAACAGGGGGCTGGCAAGTATGTAGAATTGGTTAACCCATACAACACATCACAAAAATGCAGCATATGTGGGAACATCGTCCCGAAAGGTCTATCGATCAGGGTTCACAAATGTCCGAAGTGTGGAATTGAGCTTGATAGGGATGTCAATGCCGCTATTAATATTCAAAATATATGCACCCTCGGGACTACGGAGAGAGCTTGTGGAGTCACGGACGTTGGTATGGGGAAGCAGAAAACCACCTGTTTTAATAGGTGGTAGCACTGTTACTTGCCCCACAGTATCCAGCCATAGATGATTGTTAACGCCAGGGTATAAACCAAGAGAGCCGAAAACCACCTGCCGGAAAACTTGGGTGTTCGAATTGGTGCTATATTAAAGACAGCCATTATCATAAACAGTGCATATAGAACGACTAAAAAGGTCGGCTGGCTGAAAAAACTGTTAAACAGGAAGACAAAAGCAAGAATTAGGACATTGTTGTCAAGTGCCAATCCCATGTATGTCGAATCATCGATCAGGCCGAAAACATTGAAATAACTCAACCGTATTGCACTGACGGCGACGATCACGAACGCTCCGGGTAGGAACCATGGACTGAATTCTCCATAGCTCAAGAGAAATACAGCGGGGCAAATGCCAAAACTTACAATATCTATCAATGAATCAAGCTGTCCCCCGAAAGCTCGATATTCATCAGTTCGCCCCTTCATCCGGCGAGCAATGAGTCCGTCACCCCAGTCAAAAACAACTGCCCAGATCATTCCAATTATAGCAATTGGTAAATTGCCTAATATGGCATAGTATATACTAAGGACTGCACACAATAGTCCTGCAAGCGAACAGATATTTGGAAGGTCTCGGGCGAAAGCAAGCATTCCTGTCTGATGTGATCGTTGATTCTCTGGACCGTTCATCAGGCTACTTCCACATTATTCAAGTCAATGACATCTACCAATGCTTCAACCAATTTGCAATTTTCGGCTTCAGTACGGCTGGCAATACGAACATAACGGCTAGAGTCAGGTAGAGTCTTGTCCTGGCAGTGTTTTATGTACATGTTATGCTCAATGAACAATCTACGTGTGAGCTCAGGACCACTCTGTGCGTGATCTGGCAGGCGGCAGAAAATAAAGTTTGCATCGGGTTTGTAGACCGTCATTCCCGGGATAGCACACAGTTTTTTATACAGATTATCCCTGTCGATACGTACCTGCTTGCAGCTTTCGACAAATTCCGGTCTGTAATCGGGCAATATCCGCAGAAACTCTTCGGCAAATCCGTTGATATTCCATATATGTACGCCTTCCCTTACAGATTCAGCAAATGCTAAATTTGCAGTCAGCATATAACCGATCCGGATCCCGCAGATACCATAGGCTTTGCTCATGCTTTTAAGGATCGCTATATTTGGATAACGTTCGAGTTCATTCTCCAGGGTTGTCTGTTCCGGGTCATGTACAAAATCCAGGAAGGATTCATCGATGATCAACATACAGTCATGGTTTGCAAGTTTTTGTGCAAGAGATATCAGATCGGACTTGGGAACCAGAAGAGATGTTGGATTATTAGGTGTTACCACGACAGCAACATCTGCTTTGACCCTGATCGCTTCAGCAGCAAACTTGTCCACATCCAGTTGAAAGGATGGAAACTCAAGAGGAAATTCAACTACTCGGTCTGCAGGTGCTGCATTCGCATATTCATTAAAAGATGGCACTGGAACGATCAGCTTGTTGGATATGTGGCCGGAGATGATCTTGATAAGTTCGGCAGCACCATTTCCCACAACGATCCTTTCAGCAGGTTGATGGATCACATCCCCTATAAGACCGGCAAGTGCATCCTGTGCAATCGGATAGTTAAGGACAATGTCGTGAATTTGATCTTTAAGGCTTGTAAAAACTGCCTCTGGCGGGAAATACAGATTGTAAAGATAAGCATGATCAATAAAGTCATGGCGATAGTAACCACCATGCTGTCCGGAAATGAATTCGTATTTTTCAGTTTGAGTCTTGTAATTATGTTGCATCATGTATTATTTCCCTTAAATGATTTTGATGTGGCACTTCATTTTTTAAAGTCTTAACCTCACGAATTGGCTTTAAATTGAAAGAGTTGGACTGAGGCAATGGCTTTAAACCGGAAAGTGAACGAACGATCCTCCCCTTCACCCCGCATTTTGATTGTTGGAAAAACGGCCTTGATCTTCCAGAGGTATGCGGTTTGGCGTCGTAAGGAATTATTGTTTCGTATTTGTCCGCCTAAAATAGTGTCTCCGCCTTTGCCAGATCTGCAACTGTATCGATCTCATACCATCTTTTGCTGTCAAAAGAGACTGTTTTAAGAGCGAGACTATCATCAGCCACCATTTCTGCAAATACGGTTTCATAATAGTCGTTTACTCTGCCAGCTGAAATGTACTGGTCCAGTCTTTCTGTAATACGATGCCATGAAGAGAGCGAAAAACTGTAAATGTTAACAGTCTTGTATCTGATCTCATCAAGAGCTTCTGCAATCCCGTTATGGAATTTCTCAACATTTTGGGAGCTATTGACTGTGACAGTGGAACCATTCAGCCACGGTTCCATGCGTGCAATGGCAATTCTATCAGGAGAACACATTTCATCCAGAAGGGATCCGTCAAAAACAAGATCACTTTCAATAAGTAAGAATGGCTCATTAATAATATCACGTGCCATCCAGAGTGAATATATGTTATTGGTGGTCGCATAAAGGGGGCTTGTAATAAAATCAATTTCCATGCCGCAAGCCCGCGTTTCTAAAAAGTCACGAATACATTTTTCCTGGTATCCTGTGACCACAACAAGACGTTTGAAGCCTTGCTTTTTCAAATTGATGACAAGTCGTTCAAGAATAGACGCCTCATGGACCATTGTGAGGCATTTCGGTGTGTCGCGTGTCAGAGGATAAAGACGGCTGCCCTTTCCGGCTGCCAATAATAATGCTGTAGTTATGGTCCTATTACCACGATTACTGTGGTCTGAGTTCATTGTATATCCGATTGTGTTTTTTCCATCCTATATAAAGGAGTTGTTACTACTTAAGGAGGGTGGTGGGAATCTCGGTCAATTCTGCCTCAGCTGCTAAATTAATTTAAAGATGGATATGTTGAAATCATCAAGTCATTTCAACTTGCTGAAATCATCTTACAAAAAAACAGGTAGAAAAATCTGCAATGGTCATTGGACTGATATACAGGTATTTTCTACAATCTTTTTTAATTTTGTATCGGCCAATCAATCGTCTCTCTTGATGTTATATTGTAGCCGATAATGCTAAAGTCATTTATATCAGAAATCTCTTCTTTTGAAAGACCGGTGGTATTCAATTCCACCTGACCGCTGATCTCTACCAAAGATGTTCCGTTTATGGTCTTTTCCACAACTATAATGTTGTTTTCGGTCACTACCATTTTTGAGAAATTTTCACTGAAAATTGGTTCTACCGAATTTACGTATACATCTCCATCCCCGGAATTATACAATGTGATATCATAAGACCAGATGAAAACGTCAGTATTGTTTTCATCAGCGAAACGCCCACCGGCTGACATTTCCGGTACTTGTATACCATCGGGAGCCTCTTCGCTACTTGCCATATCATTAACACTATATCCAATTACTATTCCTAAAAAAAGTATAAGCAGGCCATATGCAACTGTCTTATCCATTTAACAAAACCCCCACTGAAAAAATTTAATCGTCCTCTCTTGTCGGACAGGCACACATTCCAAGCAATGCTTCCTCGCTTGTCTGGGAACCACGTCCTATCAGAATATCGCCTTCCTTAACTGTTGTTTTGGCACTTGGGCTATATACCCAACGTTCAGCACGTTTGACTGCCATGATATGGATCCCGGTCTCAGTGCCCAGCTTCAGTTCGCGGTATGACTTTCCAATGATGGGTGAACAGCCTTCGACCCGAAGCTTTGTTATCACTTCATCTGATTCACGCACAGCGATCGTGATGACGGGGTGAAGGTCTATATCTCGAAGGACCGTATCGGCAATTCCGTAAGCAGCATCGGAAATCGATTCGGATGCATTTGCAAGATGTAGCAGCCCTCTCAGCTCGTTGACATCGGAAACATGTTTAGCTGTTTCAAGTACCCAATGCTGGAGATCGTATTTCATCTCATCCATTTCACGCTCAAGAGCTTTTACTTCTTCAGCGATATCAGTATTGTCAAAGAGCAATGCAGAATAAGCAAGTCCTACAGCAAGTTCTGCTGTGTTCTTCATATCGACAATGATATCTACTGCTTTATCGAGGTCGTTCAAACCCTTCTCATGTTCAACCCTTCGGGGAACGTACTTTTGTGTGGTAGCAAGTTCAACAAGCAGAGGCACACCTTCATCATGTCCTCTTGCAAAGATCACATCATGTGCACGAATACGGGTATCGCGGTGCGGATCATATACCCAGTCGGTATGTCTTCGAATAGCGATTACCCACATACCGGTCTCGACCTCAAGTTCGAGGTCTCCAAGTGTGGAACCCACCATCTCGGAATTTTCATTGATCGTAACACGTACAATGGTCTCTTCGGCTTCCCTGAGAGCTAATTTAAGCTCAAGTGGAATTCCCATATCCATCTCGATTATTTTGGCAATATCTCCGGCGGCGTTTGCAATATTCTCTGCAGAAGCTGCTACCTGAAGGACACCCACCATATCTTCGGCTTCCTCTATCCTGCGTGTACTCAGCATAGCTGCCATTTTCATATGATAGTGGAGTGTATCCATCTTCTCTTCAAGATCGAGAACTTCCCCTGAAATATCCTCATCGTCATAGACCATTGCGGAATATGCAAGATCGACCATCAGTTCGGATGTATCTTTCATTTCGATAAGGAGATCCTTAAGGTTCCTTGGGATGTACCTAATTACTTTTGGACTCATTTTTTGTGTTCCGTATTATCCTTATTCATTAAATGTAATTTATTATATATTGTAATTGTTAATGCCTTTAATTATTCTCTTTTAGTTATTAGTACATATCTTTTATATATTCTTCATTGAAGCTCTCTTTTAGAATTTCAGATGACATTAAACAAATATAATGTTGAAAATATGGCTGTTATTCCGACAAGGTCCCCCAATGTTGCTATCACAGGTATGACCGTATCATCCGGATCAATTCCGAACCTGTGGGATGCAAAAGCAATGCCTATGGTGGCAGAGAAGACCGCCAGAAGTTCGAGCGTTCCGGAGATCGTACATATCTTAAAAAGCGTAAAAAGTCCCAATGGACTGTTTCCAAACCCGGACATCATCCATGCAATAACGCTCAATATCACAGATGCGGTGATACCGACAATGAATGCTGCTATCACACTGTTCCTTACAACCGGGTTCTTGTGTATGTGGGTCGTTCCGATACCCATATGGAAAGCAGATGAAAGTCTTGCACCGAGTATACTTCCGGTGTCACCGCCGATCTTAATGAGCGCAGGTACCAATAGAAGTATGGTCGGGAGGGATATCAGATTATCAAGTTCCGAGTTCAGTATCTGACCCGTAACAACCCC
>NZ_JAUVEY010000051.1:0-13395 GCF_030594565.1 Methanococcoides sp. | reverse complement strand
ATTTAAGGTTGTACATACGGGTGATATGATTGATAGAAATGCAAAAAATAAGCGAACTTGCAGAGCAGATAGCAGACATTATAGAAGAATACAGCCATGCACGTGTCATTTCCCATAACGATGCTGACGGAATATCATCTGCTGCTATCATCTGCCAGGCGCTCCTCAGAAAGAACATACCATACCATCTTACAATTGTAAGCCGGCTCGAAGACAGTGTTGCCGAGATGATCAATGAGACAACTAACGAAGGAGATATCGTTATCTTCTGTGACATGGGCAGCGGTCAACCAGATATCATTGGAAAAGTACTGCACGATACAATTGTCATCGACCACCATAAACCGGTCGGAGATTCACCTGCCAAGGCCATGATAAATCCGCATATGTTCGGCATCGATGGTGCTGTCCACCTATGCGGAGCTACGACTACATATCTAGTAGCAAAGGGGCTTGATCATGAAAATGTAGACCTTGCCGGCATTGCAATTGCAGGCGCAGTTGGGGATAAGCAGCTTTTTGAAACGGCGAACAAGATAATACTGGACGAGGCTGTGGAAGCCGGAGTCATTTCCATCAAGAAGGGATTGAAAGTAGGCAGTGGGGACATTGCTGATATACTGGAAAACACACCCGAGCCTTATCTTGACATTACAGGAAATCGTGAAAAGATAGACAGTTTCCTTGACATGCTCGAGATACATGGCGACATCGATTCAATGGACAATGATAAACTGCAAAAGCTGATATCGATCATTGTATTGAAGCTTACAAAAAGAGCAAGTCCTGAAGCTATCGATGCTGCTGTGGGTGATGTTTATGTTCTGAACAATGAAGTTGTGAAGAACGTCTATGACCTTGTTGCCATAATGAACACTTGTGGAAAACAGAAGGTTCCAGGACTTGCACTTTCCCTTTGCATGAGAGATGATTCCACCCTTGAAGAAGCAAAGGAGATGACCACCCAGAGCCAGAAAGCAATTGTCAACGATATAAATAAAGCTGAGGGACTGTTGCAAAAGGGGAAGAGTATCTACTACCTGATAGGTGATGACCTCGAGTCCACAGGGATGATAGCAAGCACTGTCATACGATACATCCATCCCGATATGCCTTTTGTTGCCATTAACAAGGTGGAAGGTAAAGTGAAGATATCGTCAAGAGGGACAAGAGAACTTGTCAGCAAAGGACTTGACCTTGCATATGCCATGCGAACAGCGGCTGATGCGGTTGGCGGGCAAGGTGGCGGACACAATATCGCATCCGGAGCTTCTGTAGAGCCGGAAAAGATAGAGGAGTTCATTGCCCTTGTAGATGACATCGTTGCTGAACAGCTTTCCTGATGTGAGAACATGATAATATCCACTACCCTTGAGTTTATCAGTACTGATGCACCCAGCATCGCTGAAAAGGTCGCCCTTTCATTGAAACCGGACAATCTCTCGAACATGGAAACTGAGATTGGAGATGGAAAAGCTGTTATTACGATCAGGACCGAGAAGATATCATCCCTGATAGCAACTGTTGATGATCTGTTGATGAACGCAAAGATAGCTGAAGATGTGATATGTGAGATAGAGGACAAAGAATGAAAAACGAATGGACAACATTAGAAGATGTGGAGAAGGACATCCTTGATTGTACAGCATGTCCTCTTTCTGAAACGGTCATTAACAAGGTCGTACGCAAGGGTTCGGATGAGCCGAAAGTGCTTTTCATAGGTGAAGCTCCGGGGAAGAACGAAGACGATACAGGCGTACCTTTCTGTGGTCGTGCAGGGAAGATACTGGACGAGCTTATTGAATATATGGGACTTGAAAGCTCTGAGTGGGCTGTCATCAATACTATCAAGTGCAGGCCACCAAATAACCGCAATCCCAATAAAAAGGAGCTGGATTGCTGTAAACCTTTCCTGACCAGACAGATTCAACTGCTTGACCCGAACCTTATAGTCCTGCTTGGGAACACTGCAGAGAAAGCATTTTGCAGTGGCCATAAGATGGAATGGGGAGCTGTTGAGATGCTTGAAGGCAAGAACGTGCTCAAGATATTCCACCCGGCTGCATTGATATATACAAAGTCGAGAACGGAAGACCAGCATAGATTCCTTGATGAGAATCGCCATCTCTGGAAAAATGAATGATCATATTCATTCTGGTACCCACCTGCTTTTGTTGGAAAAATTATTAAATCTAAAGCCTATTTCATAACTGTTCGTTTTAGCGAACAATCCAATTAATTAGACCACTATTTGCTAATTATCAGAGATACTATGATAGTGGCCCATCTTATCACGGTCAGTTTCAAGAGGAAAAATGCATGGAACTTAAATTCAATCTTAAAGGAGCATTCAAAACCAGTGCCGACCCGACCGGTGCAAAAGAAGTTATTGCCCAGTATTTTGATGAGGCAAACAATACCATCCTTAAAAAAGGAGCACCTGAAGGGCAGGGAGCGAAGATCACACAGTGGGATATTGTGGACGGAAGTATCGAGCTCACCATTGAATCTGGAAGGTATGTCAGGGCACACGATGCCATCATACGCCTGAGAAAGCCACTTGCTGCCAAACTTGGAAAGGATTTCCGTATCGGCATTCGCGGTGTCGATGTCAAGGAGTTTACGATATCAATGCCTGCGGAAGGGGAAATTGGGAATATGAACATCCCTCACGTAAGCAATATATCAAAAGTAGAGGGCGGTCTTATTCTTGAGCTGGATGTTGGAGAATCCGAGCTTGAGAGACGTATTCCTGACAGGATACTGACCCTTATGGAAGAGAAGGTCAGGGCAAAGGATTATGGCGGCAAGGCGGAACACTGGCAGATCCTCTGGGAAAGTGACAAGAAGGAACACACGTTCGCCGGAGACCCTACCCAGGAAATGATGAAACATGGATGGATCAAGCGGGGTGCAAGCCGTGGTCAATGGATACACGGCCCGCAGTCCACAAAGATGTTCAGGACATTTGAGAAGATAGTCTATGACGAGCTTCTTGAACCTCTCGGATACAGGGAAATGATCTTCCCGAAACTTGTCCCATGGGAGGTCTGGCAGAAATCCGGACATGCAAAGGGGGTTTACCCTGAGATATACTATGTGTGCCCTCCAAAGACAAGGGACCCTGCGTACTGGGAAGAGGTATCCGACCATTACAAGGTCACACATGAAGTGCCTACCGAGCTCATCAAATCAAAGATCGGAGATCCTATCGGCGGACTGTGTTATGCACAGTGCCCACCGTTCTGGATGTATCTGCAGGGAGAGACCATACCTACCGATGAGTTCCCAATAAAGGTCTTTGACAAGTCCGGAACATCACACCGCTACGAGAGTGGCGGAATTCACGGCATGGAACGTGTGGACGAGTTCCACCGTGTCGAGATAGTATGGCTCGGTACCAAGGAACAGGTCATTGAGACAGCCAAGAAGTTACATGAGAGATACATGCACATATTCAATGAGATACTTGACCTCGAGTGGAGAAAGGCCTGGGTAACCCCATGGTTCATGGCACAGGAAGGGCTTACAGGTCTTTCTGAGCAGGGTGAGGCAGGCACAACCGACTATGAGGCACCACTGCCATACAGAGGAGATGATGGAGAATGGCTGGAGTTCCAGAACGTCAGTATCAATGGCAATAAGTATCCATCAGGTTTCAATGTGAAATCCCAGACCGGTGAAGAACTGTGGTCTGGTTGTTCAGGTGTAGGACTTGAACGCTGGGCATCCGCGTTCTTTGCACAGAAGGGACTAGACCCCGAAAACTGGCCAGAGGAGTTCAGAAAAAGGGTAGGAGAGGTACCAAAGGGAATTCGCTTCCTGTGATATCCCTTTCATGTACCGATTTATTTATATATAGACGCCTACAGTATAGGCACGCTATTAATTAACCTATCAAACGGGAATTTTACCGGTCAGAATCACGAACATCACATCTTCGTTCGATCAGGGAATTGGTCGAACACATAAATAATAATCACAGAGGAGGAATTACTTGGCTAAAAAGAGAGTACAAAGGAAATTGGATAAGTGGAAATTAAAACAGTGGTATAACATCGTAGCACCAAAGTTCATTGGTAGCAACCACATCGGTTTAACTCCAACTGACGATCCAGAAAGCCTTATTGGTCGTATTGTAGAAACCACCGTTGGCGAACTTACCAACGATTTCTCAAAACACAACATAAAACTTAAGATGGAGATCGACAACGTCACAGGCGATGTTGCAAACACAAGGTTCATCGGTCACGAGATCACAACCGACTACCTCCGTTCCATTGTAAAACGCCAGACATCCAGGATCGACACTAACCTTAATGTCAAGACAAAGGATGGCTACAAGATCAGGGTTAAACCTATATGCTTCACTGTAAAGAGAGCAAGGACAAGCCAGATCAAGGCACTCAGGGACATCATGACCGAAACAACAGCAAAGCGCGCATCTGAACTCGATTTCGAGCAGTTTGTCGAAGAGGCTATTGTCGGTAAACTTTCCGCAAACATCTACAGGAAAGCAAAGTCCATTTATCCACTCAGAAGAGTAGAGATCAGGAAGACCGAAGTTCAGGTAGTTCCTCCACATCGCATGGCAGCCGCATCTATTACACCTGTTGAACCAGTTGTAACTGAAGCACCTGTTGAAGAAGTTGTAGCTGAAGCACCTGTTGAAGCAGTCGAAGCAGTTGCACCTGAAAAACCTACTGAAGAGTGATCTTTAAAATGAATTTGGTGGCCTTTCGGTCACCGCTTTAACCTTTTTTGACTTCTTATAACTTATTTCAATTCGGACACATCAGATCAATAGAATGATGATCCAGAAAATGCATCCGAAAACTGCTGTAGCGTAAGCTTTTTTCAGGAAAGAGAATAACATTTGACGCTCTTCTAGCTTTTCCATAATAACATTCTGGAATTTCACAATTGAAATGATAGCTGAGAATATTAAGACCTTTATCCCAATTGTAAACGTCGTTGATCCTGCAACCGTTTCCAAACCTAAGAGCTGCTGCTCAAAATGTGACCCGAAAATAGAAACAAAAGGAAGGAACCAGCCAATAATACCAAAAATGAATGCAGCAACCCTAAGCTTTACACCATAATACCTTTTCCACCTGTTCCAATCCATACTACCACTCAAAATTAAAAACCAAGAGACCGGAAAGGCCGGCCTCATTCATACACTTTGAACTTCACTTGTGGGTGAAATAAGCGACAACGCCATCATCCACAGAATCGATACGACAGAAGCCAAATCTTTCGAACTGGACAACATTGTCAAGTTCATCCACGATCTGCTTTTCACCTATACCGATAAATTCACCTTGTGGCGCAAGTACTTTCACAGGAATACCATCATCAGGTACCCAGTGGATTATACGCATCTTGTTGCTCTTTGCATCTTCCATTGAATCGCCGATACATTTACATTTCAAAGGTGACACAGAAGTGATCTCTATATTATACAGATCTTTCATACGCAACATATCGCCCACTTCAGCAGACTCGACATCGCTCTTGCATACCAGCAACTTTGAACCGATATCAATGCAGCGCACTCCCCTATCCTCAGAAGGATGAAGGGATGGATTCACAGTGCAACATACCGCATCCTCGACCTCAAGCTCCACAGGGTCCCACACAAAGAAGTACCTGTTAGCAATAGTGTCGATGATCTTCCTGTTCTCCGCATAGAGGGTATCCATGCTGAGACTGACATCAGTCTCGCCAACGCCCATATCGATCATGAACTTACGAATAGCTTCAGGCTTGATACCCCTTCTTCTAAGAGCACGAAGCGTAGGCAACCTTGGATCATCCCAACCGGAGTATTCGCCATCCTCGATGGACTGGCGCAAACCACTTGTGCTGAACTTACCGAACTCATGCATTTTCACACGACCCCAGTGAGTTGTCTTTGGATATTCCCAGCCCAGATAATTATAGATATAGCCCTGACGTTTTTCACTGTCCATCAGGTCCTTACCACGGATAATATGGGTCATACCAAGCACATGGTCCTCAATTGCACCCTCGAAATCAAGTAATGGCCATACGACATATTTATCGTCAACTTCAGGACGAGGATGAGCTGTCTTCACTATCCTGAAAGCACCAAAATCACGCATAGCAGGATCCTTATGTTCGATATCGGTCTTTATCCTCACAACCGCAGCCTTCTCCTCATATTCGCCTGCAAGCATCTTGTCCCAGTGCTCAAGATTTACTTCCGGTGCATGGTCCCTATGAGGACATGGCTTCTTAGCATCCTTGAACTTCTTGAAATCGCCACCATCACAGAAACACACGTAAGCGTGACCCATCTCGAGGAGCTGTCTCGCATATTCATAATAGACCTCCATATTGTCAGAAGCGATGACCACCTCATCCGGTTTTGCATCAAGCCATTCGCAATCCTCGAGGTACCAGTCATATGCTTCAAGCATAGGACGCTTGGTCTGAGGATCTGTGTCATCAAATCTAATGATGAACTTGCCACCATACCTCTTGACATATTCCGAATTCACAACGATACCACGGGTACTACCAAGAGTTGGTGGTCCATTCGGATTCGGTGCAAAACGCATTACAACACTCTCACCCTCCTTGACATCCAGAGGCTTAAGCCCTTTATCAGGCTCCTTTTTCGTGTTCAGTTCCTCAATAAGTTCAGGCGCTATCACCTCAAGTCTTGCCTGCCATTCTTCAGGCCCCTCTTTCATGACCTCATCAAGGACATGCTGAATAACAGGACCAACCTCTTTTGAAAGAGGACGAAGATGAGGACATGAACCCATGACCTTCCCCATAACAGCCCCAAGTTGAGGTGCTTTTCCATATTTAACAGCGTTTTGAAGCGCAAATTTCTCAATAGTAATCTTATCTTCATCACTTAAGGTCATCTAAATACCCTCATAGGATCAAATGAATTGTAGAACATAATAAATTATAATTAAAAACAAAGATAGATCAGAACTTAAACCCGATCTGCCTTATCTGTGTTAGCTTCTCCAGTATATTACCTATATTATCCTCGAACTTCCCAATGAAATCTTCTGCAAGATCTCCGGCAGTAGCACCATGAGATGATGGCTTTATGAGATGTTCCTGTTCAAGGACACGCAAAGAATATCTTACCTTATGCGTAGGCATCCCTGTCTCTTCAGCAAGTTTCAATATACCTATAGGCCCCTTCTCAATGACCTTTTTAAGAACAAGCAAATGTCGTTCAGTAAGCTCAAGTTCTCTGTTGATCTGGTCAAATAGCATTATATTACCTCATTCGCCAAAGTGCCTATACCTTCGATCTCCACCTCAACAACGTCCCCGCGCAGTAATTCCCCCACACCCGGAGGAGTACCGGTAGAAATAACGTCACCTACCTCTAATGTCATTATATCTGATATAAACTCTATCAGATGCGGCATGTCAAATATGAGGTTCGAAGTACTGGAATCCTGTCGTACTTCGCCATTCACCCTGCATTTAATAGAAACATCACTGGGATCGAAGTCCTCTTCCGGAACAATGAACGGACCCAGAGGAGCAAAAGTATCAAAGCTCTTTGCACGTGTCCACTGCCCATCTTTCTGCTGCAGGTCCCGAGCAGTCACATCATTAAAGCATGTATACCCCGCAATGACATCACCTGTATCCTCGTGATCGATGTTCCTGCACCTCTTCCCAATAACGACTGCAAGCTCCGCTTCATAGTCCACACGCTGGCTCATTGCAGGATAAACTATTTTATCACCAGACCCTATGACCGAAGAAGGTGGCTTCATGAATATGACAGGCTCGGTAGGAACATCCATGCCAAGTTCGATAGCATGGTCAATATAGTTCAGACCAATGCAGACTATCTTAGAAGGTTTAGCAGGTGGAAGCAAAGCAAGCTCGGACATCTCAAAAGTTCCGCCATCGTGAGATAGGGAAGTCACAAGATTCCCATCACTGCTCAGTTCACCGTAGAAAATATACTCATCGTGTTTAAATCGACCCATCATAATTGCACATTCTCTGTTCTAATTGTACTAAAGAACAGAATTGTAGTATAAAATATTTATCAGCCAATGCCTTACAAAAATATTATGATCCGCCTGGTTCCCATAGATCATCATAACAAATTTATAATCAATATATACATATATTCCATCAGATGAGTGAAAAGGGGAACGAATTCGGGTTACTCTATGGCGGAAGGAACTATGATATTTTTGCCACATTGCTGGGATTCGGACATTCATACTACGAAAAAGCAGCAGGTGAACTACCTCTTGAAAAAGGAATGAAGGTACTCGACCTTGGGTGTGGTACAGCATCCCTTGACATAGAGATAGAGAAAAAGGCAGAGCACACCTGTAAAGTGTATGGAATTGACCTTTCCGACACACAACTGAAATATGCTCATTCAAAAACAAAGGGAATGGAAGAGGAGATATCGTTCTACAAAGGAACGATGGATGAACTCCCTTTCAAGAATGATGCTTTCGACATAGTGGTAACAAGCGTAGCATTCTGCGAAACCGATGAGGAAGTCAGAAGAGGATCCATAAAAGAAACCTCAAGGGTGCTAAGAAATGGAGGATATTTTGTCCTTATCGACTGTGCCCGACCGAGAATGGCACTCACCAGTGTAATGTTGCTGCCATTCTTCATGCTCAAAACAAATGAAGATAACTGGAACAATACATATGTTGAAATATGTAAAAATAACGGCCTTGTGCTTGATAAGGAAGCCGATCTGAAATCCTACATACGCTGCCAGCTATTCAAAAAAGAATAAGGGATTTAAGCCGCAGGTCCTTCCCGCGACATTTCAATGTCACCCTCAGAGGAGGGTTCGATATCTTTCTTGTATACGATCGTCCTATAAGGGAACGGAATTTCAATACCTTCAGCATCAAACCTCTTTTTGATGGATTCCCGAAGATCACAACCCGTAGAATATGCAATAGACCTATCTCGAACCCATACATAAAGTCTGAGATTTACTGCAAAATCTCCCAGTTCGGTTAAAAGAACAGATATCTCATCTCCTCTTTTTGCATGATAGTTATGTGGCAGGATAGATTCATAAGACATTACATTTTTGTGTTTACTTGCCTCATCGATCATGATACTTCTTGCAAGGTCAATATTGGAATCATAGCTAATACCGATGTCAACAGTCCAGTTGACCGTTGGATCATCGATGGACCAGTTGATTATCGCTTCATCACTGATTATGTGATTAGGAATATTCAAACGCCTGTTATCCCAGGTCTTTATCTTAGTATAACCAAGGGTTATGTCAGTGACCTTCCCATATTCACCATGAATTGTCAACAGATCACCTACGCGGAAAGGTCTGAACGTCGCAAGAGCAACACCCGCAATGATATTCGAGAGAGTGTTCTGAGCAGCCATACCAACGACAATTCCCGCAAATCCAGCACCCGCAAAAAGGGCTATGGACAGGTCACGAAGACTTTCAATATTAAAAATGATCACAAGGAAACCGGAGAAATACACCATCGCCACTATTATTCGTCGTACAAGCCCATAGGTCGTTTCATCGATCTTCATTTTTTTACTGGCAAACTGAAAATATGCTTTTAAGAGCCTATCTGCCATTTTCGCTGAAACGAAAGTTAATATGACTATCAAAAAAACGAACAATATAGTAGCAATATCCCAGGATAGCCATGAAGGAATAATGTCCAGAATTTCCATATTAATTATTTATGCAGAACTAATATAGATATTTAGTCATTCAAGAATCAATTACATAATACCATAAAGATAAACGAGACTGAAAAGTACAGTTACACCCAGAATAAGAACACTGATGGTGAATACAATGAACACCCTCTGTAACCTCGCTTCGTCTTCTGTCAGTGGACGAATGTTCTTTACATGTTTTTTCTCAAGCACGTAACCCATCGCAGTACCAAAGCCTATCCCAAGTGCCGGACCAATAGCAATGCCTATCGCGACATTCCCTAGATATATTCCGATAGCAATACCTAAAGGCATCCCAAGCAAAAGACCAAAAGCTATACCCATGCCAAACCAATAACATTTAGGGTACATGCCACCATTTGCTGCGTCGGTCATTCTTTTCTTTACAACATGAACCAAGAAGATACTAAGTACACATAGAACAAAAGCAAGGAATACTGCGGCTAAAACAAGGCTCATATGTTAAGGATTGCAGGAACTTTATTTAAATATTTGCAGTAAGCTGAGTTCAACAATTTCAGCAACATCATCAGAAGTTGCACATTCAATAAAAGGCCACGTATTCAGATATCCACGTAGATCTTACCGCCTTCAACTTTTGTAGCATAAGATATCTGGTCATTACATTTGCCGGAAAATGCCTGCACAAAAAAACCCGCTTTTTTTTGATCTTACCCGATGTCACATCATATTCACATCTGTGACGAGGACATATCACGATGTTATCCTTAAGCTTGCCCCCCACAAGTTTACCACCCATGTGATTACAGATAGCATCGATGGCATAGAACTTGCCACCAAGATTTACCACTAGGATTTTATTGTCACCTGAACTGAAACTGCGCATTTCCCCATCCTGCACATCATCTGAACTGCAAAGCTCTGTATATCCGGTCATTTAAACTACCCCATATAGTATTGGCCACGTTTGCATAAAAATATTAGTATTACATAGGTTCCGATTGAAATAGGACATTCAAATGAAATTAATATAAAACCCAAGAGTTACAACCTAAATTATTTAAGTGTGTATTAATAACTTTTATATGGGAGCTTTTGTAAGGAGGTTGTGGGATTGAAACAAAAAATTAACCGTTCTGAAGAAGAATGGAAAAAATTACTGACGCCTGAACAGTATGCCATCCTCAGGGAAAAGAAGACCGAAATACCATTTACAGGCGAGCTGTTACGCAACGATAAACCCGGCGTATATAGTTGTGCAGCTTGTGGCCAGGAGATCTTCAGTTCAAAGAATAAATTTGACTCCAGCTCAGGTTGGCCAAGTTTCTATTAAGTGATCTCCAGTGATCGTGTGGAACTAACTCTTGACGATAGCTATTTTATGAAAAGGATCGAGATCCAATGTTCTCGCTGTGGAAGCCATCTCGGACATGTTTTCGATGACGGACCTCAACCTACCGGAAAAAGATATTGTATAAATTCGGCATCATTGGGCTTTACAGAGGGCTCAGAGAAGGAAGAGGAAGAAAAGAACGATCAATGAGGGGATTCGAAAATGGAAAGAGCAATATTTGCAGCAGGATGCTTTTGGGGCGTTGAAGCTGCATTCAGCAAAGTCGAAGGCGTGATCTCAACAAAAGTAGGATACACCGGTGGCACATTGAAAGACCCGACTTATAAGGATGTTTCCACGGGATTGACGGGGCATGCTGAATCCATAGAGATCTTCTTTGATGAATCGGTCATCACATACGGGGAACTGCTAGAGGTATTCTGGAATACACATGACCCTACGACAAAGGACAGGCAGGGACCTGACCATGGATCACAGTACAGATCAGCCATATTTTACCATAACGATGCTCAAAGGGAAGCTGCCCTCAAATCCAGGGAGCAGCAGGAACGTTCTGGAAAGTATGATAGTGGCATTAAGACAGAGATAGTAGAAGCATCTGAATTCTACCCTGCAGAAGACTATCATCAGAAGTATTTCCAGAAACTTCAGTTCAAACGATGATACAAAAAATAAGAGGAAAATAAGGAAAAGCAAGACAAATAAGGGAGTTTACCGGTAATTCCGGTATTCCCCCATTCAAAAGAGGCTGCTATAAGATGAAACCCTCATGAGGACCATAAGTGCAATGGACCCGGCCAGTGTAGCAAAGAACAATCCGTTGCCATCGATGTTTAAGCCGCTGGTTCTCCATTCAAAGAGCTTCTCTTCTTCTTCCATCATCGAACCTGTGTAATATGTGTCCATATATGTATTCCTCCTTGTTGGTGTAGTGCAATTTGTCACGATTAATGATTGTACACATCTATAACGATTAATCAGTTATAAGTGTTTCGTCGAATGTTTCCAAAGACCACATCAAACACAAAATAATTGATATGTACGTAAATTTACACTTATTTAGGGATTGGAAAAGCCCGATCTTTTAAAGATCCCTGAGAGGAAAAACAGCAAAACAAAAGAACAAATCCTGAAATTGCGGATTTGAAGAGATATGTTATGAGGAGCGTTAAAAATGAATAATAAGATATTGAACCAAAATTCTTGTTGTGACAGAAGCTCGAAGGATGATATCGGTTGCTGCGAGTCGAGCGGCAGCAATTGTTGTGTGACTGAGAAGAGAGAAAGCTGCGAGAAGAAGACCGTATGCCCAATATGCGATGATCAAGGAGAACATGTGAGATCAATTACCGTAAAGCATCTTGTGAAAAAAGAGAAGATGGAAGATATTATTGATGAAAATTATCTGCTCTGTATGAACGAAGACTGCGAGGTTGCATATTTCACGGAAACAGGAGCGAAATTCAAAACCAGTGATCTGAAAGTACCGATCTGGTTCAAAAAGGGTGCTGATCCGAAGTATGCGTGCTATTGCAATGAGATCACTGAAGAACAGGTCATTGAAACTGTTGTTAACGCCGGCACCGATAACATGAAAGATGTTATGACAGCCATCAAAGGTGAAGTAAGGTCACAATGTAAGGTTAAGAATCCACTCGGAAAATGCTGTACACAAGCCTTTAATGAAGCCATAGGAAAAGGATTGGAGATCAGGAACAGTTGAGAGTGTGATATGGGAAAATCAGATGACAAAAAAGAAAAGTGACATCAAGAAGATATCAAATAGACAGCAATTCCCATCATAAAATTCAAAGTCCAGCATACTGCCACAATATCCATGTGAACCTTCTTTTTGAACCTCCATCTGTTGGCCACAAAAAGAATTATGAAGATTAGAACTATTGCGCCGAGAAGCCGGTGCAGACCAAGTATGATTTCATATTCGGGCAGCCTAAAGCCCAGACTGATAGAATAGAACATATACAATACCGTAGGGACCATAACATATACCGCAAGGGAAGCTGCCCTCCCATGTTCCTTGAGACCCACTTTTTTAAGAGTTATCGCATACAGAAGCATTACAAAAGCTATCACTTGAAGAGTAAGTGACAGATCAGCAAGTACCGAGATTACAGATATCAATAGATTACCCCCAATTATTTATTACATAGTAAGATGGGAGTAGAAATTATTTATCTGTTGCCACAGGTCACTGCTTTCCAGAATTATATCCATCTGGCATGATCAATATATGAAAATAGTCATAAGTAGATTCCTAGTGTATCATGCCAGCTTGTCACTGAGATTTAATCCCAGAACACCGACCATGACGATGAATATGGAAACCATCTTTATGG
>NZ_JAUVEY010000194.1:0-2871 GCF_030594565.1 Methanococcoides sp. | reverse complement strand
GGGTAGGTGATAACGTGGTCCGTATTGTTTTCCACGTTAAGCTCAACGGTGACGTTCCTCCCTTTTATGATGGCATTCTTACTGTTTATGCCGTTGTAGGTGAATGTGAAAGGTTCGGGTATTTTGAAGGCTTCCCCGCCGCTTAAGGATATCCAGTTGCCTTCTGCCGTGCCATTATGATCGGCAAAACTGACGTGGTTCTCATCAATGCTTATTTCCATTATGTATTCGTCATTCATGGTAGCAGATGCCACTGTTATGAATGAGAATGTGATCAATAGGGACAAAACTAATGTTATTCCAGTGTATAATCTGCTCATAAGTACCGCCTTTTCGACATGATCTGCTTTTTTTATCACAGAACTTGCCATTATCTTTGATAATGTCTTTTAATTTTTATATTGTTGTTCTGTTAGTAAATAATGGTTTCGACTGGAAGTTTTTTTAAATCTTCCCTGATATCCCGTTTGTCCATTTTTACCATTCATATCGATATTAGTTTGAGAAGGTATTTCTCAAAAGAAGGGCATCCTCTTCGAGATTCGGGCTTTCACAGATCACAAGCCCCTTTATGTCGAACTCATGAAATACTGCCATGAGGTCGATATAATTATAATCCGATTCCTGGTGCAGCAGGTGGTTCTTCTCCCCCTTCTCTGTATAGGCTATGCCGGAGATATGGCAATGCATGCTGTCCAGCCCGACCCTTCCAAGCGCATTTTCCACGTTCTCAAAAACGCTTCGGAACTCTTCAATAATATTATACTCCCCGCAGCTGCGTGCGTGCAGATGGGAGAAGTCTATGCAGGGCATTACCCCCTCGATGGCTGAAGCCATCATCAGGGTCTCCTCCAGACTGCCGAACTGGGTCGCTTTGCCGGTGGTCTCCGGGAGAAGCACCACATCGATGCCCTCGTCTGCAAGTTCTTCGTAAAAGTGTCACTGTTGGATCAATGGATCAAGGATATCATCCGGTCGATAATGGATCTGGCATCATCTTGTGACATCCTGCCATACTTCTCTATCCCTTCATCCGAATTATATGCTGAAGTGAGACATTTTTCGAGAAATGGGTATTTTTCCATTAGTCTGCCTAGTACGGAGATCTCTATCTGCTCCCCGCCATGATCGGGATCGATCAATGCAAGAACATCTGCATAATCTTTTATTAGCTTCCCTGTCTCCCATTCAATATCATCACTTGTCCCATGAGCAATTCGATAATTGCGATCCCATACGGCCTTCAATTTCAAAACAAGCAATGTTTCCCGGTTTGGTACTGCCATTTCGATCCCTCCCCGAATTTGCCTTGTTTCTGTGTTCCCGTTAAGAATGCTGAAATCTGAAGACATGTCCTTCCCTTCAAAAGGAAAGGGCTTCTGCCTGGTTGCAAAATCAATGATGACCGGACCTGCTTCAGTTTCCTTTTTTACACTCGTTGGTATCCCTGGCAGCTTATATGGTGTAAAACCACGATCATTTCGCAGGTGATGCATTAAGCTCTTTCGTGTACTTGCGTTCGTTATGAGATCTATGTCGATGGATCCGTACCAGGAGTTATATGAATCAACTGCCCAACCCCCAATGAGCACAGTTGTTGGATCCTCTCTTTCTTCCTTTTCATGAAGGTACTGGCTAATTACCTCCAATTCCTCTAAGGAATATCTGATTATGTCGCCCATATTTTCATATTGTGTCATACATCGAGACCATTTCTTTTGTAATGTCCATTGCAGAATATCCCATTCCGGCCAGGTCCAGAAGTGTCTGCGAGGGTGATACGATCCTGATTCCCTCTTTTTCGCGGCTATCCTGGAATACGTCCCTGTCAGGCCTATAGACCACTGCCTTTATGGTATTTCCCGAATGGGACTCAAATAATTCCCGGAAATGGTCAAGATGTTCATCTCTCAGGTATAGATAGACCGCATCATGCCTTACGCCATAACCTGTGTAAAGTGATGCTGCAGTGTATGTTGTGAATCCCACAGGCATGTTATCCTGCATTGCAAAGGCTTCTGTGATCTCTCTTGCTGCATGCATGGACCCGCTGAACGGTATACGGATCTCATCGATCTTAAGATTTGCAAGCGGGCGTTCCCATGCAACGCCATTGAGCAGTTTGTCCACGTTTGAAATGCTCACGTGGTTGTGATCCTGTTTCACAATATTCTGCCGCATCAATGCCTGGACCGTTTTGTGTGCCCATCCATATGATACATTTTCGAGGAGTGATAATTGGCGTATCGAGGTCTTTTTCTCCTTCAACAGACGGGATACTATTTTCCATGATTTGTCCGATGTGATCCGATGGGTTTTGGACCCGAACTGTTCATTGCTGCCGGGTTTGAATGTCCAGGGAAGTTTTAGCATAATAATACCCAATTGGTCCATTATCCGTTTTTCCCTTTCAGGGAATGATTTTGCAGCAACGACCAGTTGTATGCTCTTCCTCTTTTCCATCTCTTCATTCTGCAGCCAGAGATCACGAAGCAGGTTCATCCTTGCGACCGTATCGATGGTAGCTTTTGACTTAATCTCTATAAGGTATATGGTGTCATTGTCTTCCAGTAATGCATCCGGGCGGAGGGGTAGATCGCTCACGTAATACTCATATGATGTGCTGAGACTGGTATTCAGGTGATCGGAAGAGATGCCCAGGCTATCTTTGATGTAATTCAGGATCTCTTTGTGCTCAATTGATTCTTTTTTTATCATGTACAGTTATCACTATATTATGATAACTACTTAAACTTATCAGTGATACCTATCTTTACTTTGTGATATGCATATAATGTTATCACTGATAACCAGCACTGTCAGGAGGGCTCGGAAATAAGCCCGGCTACCCTCTTCCTTTTCCAAATTCAC
>NZ_JAUVEY010000090.1:0-9192 GCF_030594565.1 Methanococcoides sp. | reverse complement strand
GATTTTACATGGTCATCAGGGGGTGACTTCAGACTCCACATCAGCAGATATGTCGTTCTTCTTTTCAGATTTCCAGGGTAGCTCGGGCTCAGGTGAATGCTCATTAGAGAAATTTGCATTTTCTTTTTTATTTTCCCAGGGTAGTTCATTCATTGTGGATCAACTTTTGAGTTCGATGAATTTATTATCTGGGAGAAAATATTATCTCTAATTTGAAAAAGCGTTTTGCTCCACAGATCGAAAGTATTTCTATATTTCATCTATTATATGTCTGATATTTATTTAAGTATTACTGATATAATTTCAGTTTATCCTTATCAGAACTATATTCGCTCGATACAAGAGCTGGAGAAACAGGAAAGATCTTCTTATGGTAAGAAGTTGATGTGGGATTTTACTTTGAAGTAAATAATAAGATAGCCTAAGATCAACATCCCAAGTGAAACTAACCACGCCCATCTTAATATGCGTGCCAGATTTTCAGGTCGAGTTAATAAAGAAAAAGCTCTGTCGGCCAGGTTTGGCCGATCAGATGAGTTTTGTTGCATGAGAAAGCCTTATGCTTTTTTGATTCTCTTCAAGCGGAATGTATTTTCTCTTTCCATTTCTTCAAGACGCAGGCGAATGAATACCATTGCTTCTGTGAGTTCAGGTATGACCTTGAACTCAAGAGCATTGACACGCCTCTTTGTCTTTTCGATATCATCAAGAAGCTTCTTCATGGTTGTTTCGATCTCTGCTGCCAGAATTATCTTTTCAACCAGTTCTTCATATGAGTCGACAGCTTCGTCAATGTAAGAGCTTGTTCCGAGAAGTCCGTATCCACGCTTGTTTATGGGTTTACGCACACTTGAGGATTCGATCTTTGGCACTACTACGCCCATGATATTGTGGCTTTCGAGCTCGATCTGTGGTGCATCCTTCATTGCAAATGCAGTGGATTTTACAGTTATTCTGCCTTCCACTGCTTCTGCGATACCGATCTTCACATTGGCCTTTTCATAGGCAGCATCCAACTCGGAGCGAACGTCCTTTGCTTTGCTAAGAATTTCAAAGAACTCAAGGATAAGACCGTCCCTTTTCATTTTAAGCAGCTTGTGACCGCCTTCTGAAAGTTTGATCTTCTTCTTCAGCTCAATGAGTTCTGAACGAGTCGGTTTTACTTCTTTTGCGCCCATTGTGATCCCTCACTACCGATTCACTCGCTTTTCTGGTGAGCAGGGTGGTACTTGTCAAGGTACTTGTTATCGATCCTGGTAAGCTGTGCTTCAGGCAGCTCTGCAAGGATCTCCCATGCGACCTTCAATGTATCGTCGATGGTACGGTCCTCGTCTCTGCTCTGGCGTACAAACCTGTCCTCGAACAAGTCCGCAAACTCCAACATCTTCCTGTCTCTTTCGGACAGTGCTTCTTTACCAACGATAGCAACAAGTCCACGAAGGTCACGGCCTTCTGCGTATGCTGCATACATCTGGTCAGACACTGCCTTGTGATCGTCCCTTGTCTTACCGTCTCCGATACCGGAGTTCATAAGACGTGAGAGTGATGGCAATACATTGATCGGTGGGTAGATACCCTTCCTGTGAAGTTCACGGGAAACCACGATCTGTCCTTCGGTGATGTAACCGGAAAGATCAGGGATCGGGTGGGTGATATCGTCACCAGGCATTGTAAGGATGGAGAACTGAGTAACAGATCCCTTAATTCCTTTGATAACTCCTGCCCTTTCATACAGTGATGCAAGGTCAGTGTACATGTAACCTGGGTAACCACGTCTACCTGGAACCTCTTCTCTTGCTGCACCCATCTGACGTAGTGCTTCACAGTAGTTTGTGATATCTGTCAGAATTACGAGTACGTGCATATCATGTTCGTATGCAAGGTACTCTGCAGCTGTAAGAGCCATCCTTGGAGTAACGATACGCTCGACAGCAGGGTCATCTGCAAGGTTCAGGAAAACAACAGCTCTCTCAAGAGCGCCGGTCTTCTCGAAATCGTCCATGAAGTACTGTGCTTCTTCGTTAGTGATACCCATTGCAGCGAAAACTACCGCAAAAGGTTCATCGCTACCAGGAACTTTAGCCTGTCTTGCGATCTGAAGTGCGATCTCGTTATGTGGGAGACCTGATCCGGAGAAGATAGGAAGCTTCTGTCCTCTTACAAGGGTATTTGTACCGTCAATGGTGGAGATACCTGTCTGAATGAAATCTTCTGGTGGCATCCTGGAATATGGGTTCATTGATGCACCATTGATGTCTACTCTCTTGTCAGGTATGATCCTTGGTCCGCCATCCAGTGGTTCACCGGCTCCTGAAAGGATCCTGCCAAGCATATCCTTTGATACAGGGAGTTTGATGGTCTCGCCACTGAATACTACACCGGATTCCTCGTTGAGTCCTACTGTACCTTCGAAGACCTGCACGACTACCATATCTGCAGAGGTATCGAGTACCTGTCCTCTCTTGGTGGTTCCATCAGGAAGGTTGATCTGGACAAGTTCACCATATCCTACAGGCTCGGTCTTCTCAAGGAAAATAAGTGGTCCGGAGACCTCTACGATCGTTTTGTATTCTTTGGTCATGTTCAGTTGCCTCCGATCTGTGCAAATTCTTCATCCATCTTCTTCATGACTACATCAAGTGCTACATCGAAGTCTTCTTCGAATTTCACTTTTGCGAGTTCATCCTTTGATTTGATGGAGATGATCTTGTTCATTGGAACTCCTGATTCAAGTGCAGCTGTTGCCATCTCTCCATATCTTGTGATGGATTTGAGAAGCTTGTACTGCTTGTCGAACGGACAGTATGTGTCAACAGGGTGGAATGCGTTCTGCTGGAGGAAATATTCCCTTACCATACGTGCAACTTCAAGTGTGAGCTGCTGATCTTCCGGAAGTGCATCAGAACCTACGAGCTGCACGATCTCCTGAAGTTCGGATTCCTGCTGAAGAAGGTCCATTGCATCGTCCCTGAGCTGTGTCCAGTCAGATCCAACGTTCTCGCTGTACCAGTCAGCAAGTCCCTGGGTGTACAGACTGTAACTTGTAAGCCAGTTAATGGATGGGAAGTGTCTTCTCTGTGAGAGCTTTGCATCAAGCGCCCAGAATACCTTTACGATACGGAGTGTGTTCTGGGTAACAGGCTCTGAGAAGTCACCGCCAGGTGGTGATACTGCACCAATTACAGTGATTGAACCGTCAAGTCCTGCAAGGGAGTTAACTGCTCCTGCACGCTCATAGAATTCAGAGAGTCTTGCAGAGAGGTATGCTGGATAACCTTCTTCTCCAGGCATTTCTTCAAGCCTTGAAGAAATTTCTCTCATTGCTTCTGCCCATCTTGAACTTGAGTCTGCCATGAGTGATACATCGTATCCCATGTCTCTGTAATACTCTGCAATTGTGATACCAGTGTAAACAGATGCTTCACGAGCAGCTACAGGCATGTTGGATGTATTTGCGATAAGAACTGTCCTTTCCATGAGTGGACGACCTGTCTTTGGATCCTCGAGTTCCGGGAACTCGTTCAATACATCAGCCATTTCATTGCCGCGTTCTCCGCAACCGATGTAAACCACAATATCAGTGTCACTCCACTTAGCAAGCTGCTGCTGAGTAACTGTCTTTCCTGATCCGAATGGACCTGGAATTGCAGCTGTTCCGCCTTTTGCTATAGGGAACATACCATCAAGGATCCTCTGTCCTGTGATAAGAGGCTTGGTTGGCATGAGTTTCTTTGCTACAGGGCGTGGTCCTCGTACTGGCCACTTCTGCATCATTGAGATCTCTGTTCCATCTGTGAGAACACAGATAGTCTCATCTACTTTGAAGCTGCCTGCTTTTATCTCTTCGATAGTACCAGAGATCGATGGTGGGACCATGATCTTGTGCTCGATATTTTTGGTCTCCTGGACCAAACCGAGTATGTTACCACCTTTTACCTCATCGCCTTTGCTTGCTGTTGGCTTGAACTCCCAGACCCTTTCACGGTCCAGTCCGTTTGCGGTAACTCCTCTCTGAATGAAGTTGCCCATCTGTTCCTGCAACACTGGCAGAGGTCTCTGAATACCATCATAAATACTTTCTAATAATCCGGGTCCAAGTTCAACGGACAAAGGCAGTCCGGTGTTCATTACAGGTTCTCCCGGTTTGAGACCGGAAGTATCTTCGTATACCTGAACAGTAGCCTGTTCGCCTTTGATCCTGATGACTTCTCCCATCAGTCCCTCGTGACCTACTTTGACCACGTCGTACATTCTCGGTTTAATTCCTATAACCGTAACAACAGGTCCTGCCACACGATAAATTTCACCATTTACTTCCACAGATCTACACCTACCGATTGTTTTATCTTTTCCCTTAAGTTTGAACTTTCACCAGTTCCTCCGAGAGTGACCACTGTGGGGTCAACAGACTCACTAAGAGTATCTCTCAAAATTTCCGGTAGTTTATTAAAGTCATTTTCATGTATCACAAAGATACCTACATCTGAATCATTGAGCACTTTTGTGACAACAGATTCCAACTCATCACTTTTAGCTTCGTATATCTTTTTAATACCAGCTAGTCTGAATCCTGTTACAAACTCGCTGCTACCTACTACTGCTAATTCCATTAGATCACCAACTGGTTCCTGATTATTTCTTCATCAAGATCTGCTGCTTTTCCGCGCAGAATTATACGCAAGTTGTGTACTTCGTTCGTCTTGTTCAGTACATAATCCATGATCGGAACAATGGATAATGGGTACACATGTGAAAAGCTTGAAGCGGATTTGATGTTGGACTTCGTGAGTTGAGTTTCCAGTTCTACCAGTGAATCCATTTCAGTTTTCACTATTCCAGATATATCCTCCCAATAAGGATACTTCTCAAGTGACTGAACAAATTCACTGAATGGAAGTGGTAATAGCTTTTCAATCTCTTTAATGTTTAAATGAAGACCGCCTTCAAGAATCAGGTCTGCAATTTCATCCTTTTCCACACCGGCATTCTTCAACCTGAAAAGGGTACTCAGGTTCTTTATGTCGATCTCAGTACGGATGAACTTTGAGAACAGTTTACTATCATTGGATTTTGGATTGTCTACTGTAGTGGACAGTCCGGTATAGTACATCTTATCAAGCTGGTTTTCGATCTCAGAGAGGTTTGTCCCATCATATCCTTTTAATGTTGGGTAATAATCGGTTCCACTGAGAGCATCGATGATGCTTTCATATGATTCTTTTTCTGAAAGGCTTGACAAAAATGGATAAGACAGTTGTCCGGCGGAAACTATGCTATCATTGATCTCTTCTACTGATGCATCACAGTACTTTCCACGTAGAATGGTCTTGATGCTCCATATATCATATTTCCTAAGATATTCAGAGATCAGATAGTTCAACTCTCCTTCGGAGATATTGATCAATTTTGTAAAAGTGACCGCAAGATTCCTGTTCAATGCGTGTTCAAACAGATCCACACCGTCATATGTTCTTGCCAGTTCATCGACATCCTGCTTATACTGTGACTCTCCGATAAAACGGGTGATCTCGTCGATTCCCATGTTCATTAATCGAGGATATGTTTCCCTAGGGAGAAGATTGCTTTTCATCGCGCGAACGCGTGCAGTCACATAAGCGTAATTTGAGCCACTTCCGCTCTGCTTCGGACTACTTTTTCTTGTGAATTTTTGCAAAAGCCCCATTTGGATATCACCCGAACAAGATATCAGATGTCTGTTTCAATGATTGCTCATTAACATTCTTCATGATTATATCGTATGTATAATCTAAACGAACTGTTCCATCATCGTTCTCCATGATCAATCCGCCAATACAATCGATATTGCCGGTATATTCAAGGGAAGACAACTTTTTGACAAGTTTTTCTGAGTCCTTGTTTGAGTATATTTTACTGCCATTGCTATCATTTTCATCAATGATCGCTTTTAGCAGCTCTTCCTGCTTTGTTTCAGGAAGGGATGCAATAGTTTCTATTGCATTATCGTATACTTTGTCAAGGACTTCTTTGCGAGCATTAAGCATTGTACGTTTGACTTCCAGATTTGCGCTGGAGATCTCCTGTTGGCGTAATCGCTTGATATCATCTTCTGCTTTCGCCAGACGTTCGCCCATGATCTTCTTTGCAGTCTGCCTAGCATCATCCAGTATCTGTGATACCTCTGCATCAGCATCTGCATTGATCATGTTTACTTCTGTCTGGGCAGCACCCATGATATCTTTTATAACTGTTTCGAGTCCCATGCTCTGACACCTTAAAAGAATTTAAGAGCAATATGTTTGCTCTTAAATTAACTTAGCTGATAAGCAGTGCGACGACAAGTCCGAAGATAACGATTGTTTCTGGAATTACGGTAAGGATCAAACCTTTACCAAATAGACTCTCGTTCTCTGCCATTGCGCCGATTGCTGCTGAACCAATATCTCTTTCTGCAATTCCGGATGCAAGTCCAGTAAGTCCTACTGCGAGTCCTGCTCCAATTGCTTTTAATCCTGCTGGGTCCATATATACTACTGCTGCTGCTGCGTCTACCATTTGTTTATTCCTCCGTGTATTTCCTAATGTATCCGAATGGGCTGTATTTTCTTCCGCCACCTTCGTAGAATTTACCGAAAAACTCTACATACTGCAATCTTAGTGAATGCAATCCAGGGGCTATTATACTCAGGACTGTGTTTAACGCATGTCCGAATATGAATACGATTATTGCACCGATCACTGCCACGATCCCGCCCTGTGGAAGGATCATATCAAAAGCTATGAGATTGACAGTTGATGCAATATAGATTGATGACAATCCTACAGCTATTAAACGAGTGTAGGAAAGTGCATTACTTAATAAGCTAGGCAATTCTATAGCTCCCTTTGCGCCTTCTCCTTTAATGAGCATGACGAATCCTATAAGGAACACTATAATTCCTATGATCGCCGTAGGTGCGTAACCTGTATAACCAAGTACACCCAGGATTATTCCGAGTTCGACTACAAGCCAGCTGCCCTTTTCGAACATAGCTGCAGCGAATCCGTGCTTTCTTCTTTCGTTTATGAATCCAACTACATATCCACAATTGACATGAAGTGAACCGATAAGTGCCGTTGCAATGATCATCGTCATCACAATGTGTGTGCGGTGTATCGGATATGTGATAACTTCTCCTCCAACTGGGGAGTTGAAGAGAGTTATGGTCTCGAACCCTGCTATTAATCCAGGTATAATTCCGTGGTCTGTATGCAAACTTGCAAGTGGGAACCCAAGGAACTCACCATACAGAACACCAAAGATCAATGTTGATATCTGACAATAGATAAGTACATTCATCAAAGGCTTTACTGCATCTGACTTGACCATCTTTTTGATACCTAATGCAAGTGCTAGGAGGATCAGTGCATATCCTATGTCTCCAAGGATCATTCCATAGAAAAGTGGGAATGATATGAATATCAGAGAAGTTGGATCGATCTCCTTGTACTTTGGACGTGCATAAAGGTCCATGATCTCCTGGAATGGCTGGGTGATCTTTGGATTATCATATTCGATAGGTATGATGTCTGTATCAGCGTTTGTGATCTTTTGCTTTGAAACGAAAGCTCGTCCGTTTGTAGCAGATTCAATTGTCCTTTCAAGAGTTGCAAATTGATCATCAGGTATCCATCCATCAATGATGAATGTGTGTTCTGATGTTGCTATCTTTACTGGAGCCTCTGCTTTTTCAGATTCGATAGTAAGCAATTCCTCACTGGCAAGTATGAACTCTGAATATTTATCCTTGATAGATGTAATATCCGTTTCCAGTGAAGTGATCTGCTTCTGGATTCCCTCTTCTTCCCTTGTAATATCTGCTATCAGGGTCGAAGGGGTTCCGGTTATCTCTGGTATCCTTATCTCTCTGAACTCGAAATTTGAAAGGATCTCTGATATCTTAGCTTCATCTTCTTTCTTAATGAATAATGCCACAGTTCCGGTACTTTGGTCATATTCCATCTCATAGGTCGATGTTACCTGTGAGACAGCAGAACCAATGTTTTCCTTGACAGTTCCTGCAAAGACCTTAATGCTCTCATAGTCATGGTATAATTCCATATCTATAGGGATCGCTGAAAATGGACTAATGTCCTTTTTCAGTGCTTCAAGTTCCTTGAGTCGTGAATCCAGTTCAGACTTTTTCTCTGTTTTAGTACTGACCTCGATATCAAGCTGGTCCAGCATTGAATCGAGCTCATTGATAACAGTTGTCTCCTTCTGTTTTGGTATTGATTCTTTCTTAACACCAAGGAAGGATGAGATAGATCTCAATTGGATAAGTTTCTTAGAAACTTCGCCTGCATTTTTGAATGGTCTGCCAAGCTTAAGTCCGGAACCGTCTTCATTGTAATCTTCAAGGTGGAACAAGTTGCTGCCGTGAATTGCTTCCACGGTAGCTTCCATGATGTCCTTGTGTCCTACAATGACGGCACGACTCATCTGTTTTGGCTTAAGCATGTATTGTCCTCTCAAACTCTGTGACCAGATTTTCAACGGCTTTGTCAACGTTACCCTCAGCTTTGTCGCTGATCCTTTTGGCTTCGTTCACGCCTTTGGAGATAATATCTTCTGATTCGTGTTTAATAGTCTCTTCAGCTGACTTCAGTGCATTCTGGGCAGATTGTGCTGCATCAGTTTCCGCCTGTTTGATGATCTCTCTGGCTTCAGCACGAGCTGCTGTAATGCGCTCGCTCTTGTTCTTAAGCCCTTCATCCACCATTTTGGCCGCACTTTGTTCTGCTTCCTTGATTTCGGATAAGATTTTGTCTTTGGCCATGTAAATCCTCGATACATCTATAAAATGATAACTTGGCGTAATTTACATTCCTAATAGCAAACTTGCATATAAGTTATTCGGTTATGCTTTTCTGTTTGCGGTAATGTTAATAATTTATCATGGAAATTTATATAAAAAATACTTAAGTTCTGACTATCTGCAAACCTCATGTGCAGTTTGCCAGAACAAATATGCACTAAAAAAGTAGGGGAATATTCAATTCTGTTTATTTTAGCTCTATTTATAACTTAGTTTTTGTATTGCAGGTCAACCCTTAAAGGAATTTGAGCATCCTTTGGTATGGTGTGTATATACTCCTTTCTGAATTCCGGGTTACGCATCATACAATAATCTGCAGATCCCTTGTATGCCGCATGTTTTCCCATACGTTTCC
>NZ_JAUVEY010000095.1:0-8588 GCF_030594565.1 Methanococcoides sp. | reverse complement strand
TGACACCATGATGTATTCCGCAGCAGCACTATCCTTTATGCTGAAGACCCCTGTGCCAATAGTCTTTGTCGGATCCCAGAGAAGTGCAGACAGACCAAGCAGTGATAATGCCATGAACGCCATCTGTGCAACAAAGGTTGCGGTCAGCGATATTGCAGAGGTCTGTGTTGTCATGCACGACACTACCTGCGACGACAGATGTGCCATTCATTTCGGAACGAAGGTCAGGAAAATGCACACATCGAGAAGAGATGCATTCCAGTCCATCAACTCAGACCCTATAGGCCATATCGACCATTCGACCCATAAGATAGAGACCATACTCCCGTTTTCAAAACGCGGTAGCCAAAAACTTGAACTGAAGAACACCCTTGAATCAAAATGTGCCCTTGTAAAGTTCGTCCCGGGTGCTGATCCAGAAATTCTTTCCTACTACATTGATTCAGGGTACAAAGGCCTCGTGATAGAAGGGACCGGGCTGGGACATGTTTCAACCGACTGGATACCGAACATCAAGCGTGCCACTGAAAGTGGAATACCGGTAATAATGACATCACAGTGCCTGAACGGCCGTGTCTGTGACAGAGTATATGATACTGGAAGAGATATTCTAAAAGCAGGTGCCATTGAAGGAGAGGATATGCTTCCCGAAGTCGCATTGGTAAAACTTATGTGGGCTTTAGGACAGAGTGATGATGTGGAAAAAGTTAAAGATATGATGAGATTAAACATTGGCCATGAAATGACCGATAGTACATTGAAGTGAAATTGCTTCAACTTTTTTTAGTGAAATAATTTTAAAAAAAGAAAGATATTGGTGCAGTCATGCACCATACTCTTTAAAATTTTTAGAATCTTACGTCGAGGTCAGCAATCATCTGCTGAGATGTTACATCAATGAATTTGACGTTGAGTGTATCACCGGATATTGCAATATCATCTATATTGGCAGCATTACCAGCAACACCAGCCTCACCAAGTTGTGGATAAGTACCATTGAAGTATACGTACAATGTTTCTCCAGCAGTGAACTCAGTGTCACTGGAAGCGTTGAAAGTAATTGTACCATCTGTACTAGTATTCCCAGATACAATGACAGTAGTATGTGCAGAGTCCAAAATAATGGCATCCCCGCCTTGGTGCTCAAGCTTGATAATGTTGCTACCATCTGAATCTGCACTTCCTCTTACACTTGCCTGTGGAGCCATTTCTGCTGGTCCCATTCCAAACACGAATGCTGCAATGACAGCAGCAAGGATCACAGTGATAGCGACCATTAGGATAACACCAATGACCGGAGACACTGCATCTTCATTTCTATTCATCTTTAACATATTAATATTCCTCCATAGATCGTTACTAATCAATTAGAACCACTTTGTTGCTTCTTCTGCACTACCTTTTCAAGCTTCCGAGTCCACATTTCATCATTCATTTCAGTGTACTCGCACTCAAGATAATGCTGGACCGCTATGCTCAAAGATTCCTTTGTAGACGGCTCATTTGTCTTTTTCTTGAGTTCTTCAAGCTGGTCCTCAGTAAGCACAGTTTGGGCATGTACTATTTTCATGAGAACTTCTCCTGATTAGTTTAGTAATGTGAATTAACACATCCCATCCCCATCATAATTATTATTATAAGATGTATGATATATAACGCTTTCGGTATTATAAAGAATAGAATATAAAAATGCAAAAAAAGAAGCCTCTCGGTAATGAAAATTAATAAAAAAGAATACATAATAAAAAAGAGAAGAAAGAGAAGCTCCGAAGGAGCTTCAAAGTATCCATATCATGTTATGATCTTATCTAGCTGGCCGGATTCAATAGCACGGCGTACCTCAAAGGCAACACGCCTTCCAGTACTCATAGGTTTACGCCATAGTGTATTGGCGTATGGATGTCCAACGGACATGTGAACGTTCGTTCCGCCGCCAACCCTTGGAGCAACATCATAGATGTGGAAGTTCAGATCCTTATCAATGCAGGTCTGGAGACAGAAAGGACCAATGACCCCTGGGTCATAGAACTCCTTAGATGCCTTGATATACAGTTCTGAAAGTTTGAAAACCTCCTCAAGGAGAGATTCACGAAGTGTTGCAGAATTGTGACCACATACCGTGTACTCAGGAGTTAACTGGTGCTCAGCGAGATTCATCTGCTGTGGTGCCGGAAGCCTGACATGACCATCCAGACTTGTCTCGAACCTCCAGTCAATACCAAGAATCTCGGTCTTGTTCATTTCTTCCTCGATAGGAGAATAGAACATATCAAAATTGAAGACCGGACCAATAATATAGCGCTCGATCCTTGCTTCTGCAAGGGCTTCCCTTGTAATTACACCCTGTTTGATAAGGGACTCGGACTTCTCCACATATTCACTGTAAGTTCCGGCAGTGAAGAAACCACGCTCAAGTTTCTTTACTGCATGAGGGAGCTTTACCATTACAAGCTCATCGATATCTTCAGGATCGTTTATCCTTTCAGGGAATGGAAGCCCTGCCTTCTCAAGAAGCCAGTAATAGTCCTGGTCCATACCGCGCTCCTCACTTCGAAGCATGTTCCTGCTTCCGACCATTGGCACACGGAAATCGTTCTCGACCTCATCGATGTCACAGTAGGAAGTAAAGGACCTGTTAGGTATGAAAAGAACGTTGTCATCCACAAGTTTCTGCTGGTTCTCTGGAAGCATGAGCTCATTGAACTTATCATATACAACATAATCATCAACGATACCGCGCACAACATTGCCATTAGCGTCCCTTTTTGACTTGAAGTACTCGGTATATGTCTTTTCACGACCAGCCTGGCATATTGCAAAGGTCTCGAAGTTTTCCTCGATAGCACCGTCAAATACATCCAATCCTGAGTGAGAGGCAACTGTACCGATCTTTATGTCATCAGTATAATAGCTCTCCGCAATCTCAATAATCTCTTTCCTGTCGATCATCCTTTTTGTTCTCCGGGTTTTTGTGATACAATGGAACATGCGTTATAAAAGACTTATTCTTACTACAACAAGAGAAAGACCATAATTCTAAAAGGTGACGAAAAGGTCAGATCAGCCCGGTGAACAATGCGATCAATAAAGGAGTTATGAAAGTTTCAATGGCTGCTGCCACCAAAAGCAAAGGAGCGATGAAACGGAAGAAAACATTCAGACCCTGCAAGAACTCCTTTTTGATATCAACATCCTTGCCAGCCAGTCCATTGAACACAAGCAGACCCATCCTCAGCCCCATTGCAGCCGAGATCAGTATCATGGGCAGTTCTATCACACCATGCGGAAGAATTGCTATGGCAACATAAGCAAGACCATTATCCATTGATTCGAGATATGTGATCACCCCAAGGATATAACCGTTCGAGACCACGAACAACAGGGGAATTATGCCAAAGCCCAATCCGAACACGAATGCAATGAGGCTTTTTATGGCATTGTTGAAAAAGATGAAAAGCATTATTTCAAAAGCGTTAAGGCTTCTGATAAGTTCCACAAGTTCCTCCAGCCCTTCAAGGGAGAGGGTGGAAGAAGAAGGATCAAATGCCGTATGAGCATAACCGACAATTGTAGAGATAATGAACAAGAGAACAATGATACCTATTTCCGGCATGAGACCACGAAGATACTCACGCACATTGCAGCCACCATTGCAAGTATTTCTCCCGTATTCGGTATCAACAGAAATATCGTTGCTCACATCCATTTTCATCAGATCCCGAGTGCCATTCTGATAGTGTTCCTGCACGCAGGTGAAAGACCAAGGATGATTATCACCATCTTAACGAACGTCCTCAATCTCTTTGATTCCTCATCGGCAACGAATTGCGTGTCTATAATATAGATCACCGGAAGGAAGATAGCCAGTTTCAGAGGGAACATGACAAGCGCAGTACCGGTCAGATCGATCAGATAAGCAGGAACAACGTGCTTTTCATAGTACCCAAGGATATCAACACCGATAAACGTAGAAGACGCATCCAGAAGATGAGACCAGATGATCATCATGTTCAGAGGGTCCCTTACAAAGGACACACCCGCCTTATCAAAAGCAAGATATATTGCTCCTGCAAGGACCGTCCCCAGTGAGACGATGGCAACAAGAATGAACGGGCGAGTGATATCTTCCACTATGAGAAGGGTTATGATGTTAATTACGAACCAGCATAAGCCAAGTAATGCAAAAGGCACCTTCCAGTCAGAGACCTTTTCTGAAGAAGCTATCAATCTGGACAACAGCAGACAGAACACTGTGACCATGAACACAAAGAAATAGATATTTGGAGTGATGAACAGATAGCTTAAAGGTGCCTCAAAAACACCCGCATCCTCGATCACCCTTAAAGATGAGCCTGCCAGTATGAAAGGGACTATGGAAAATACAAACTTGTCATCAACCTCGACATTCCATTTCTCAAGCAACCAGGCAACCGCAAAAACACAAATTCCCAGTATCAGTGCCCAGGTAAGGGTATTCACTACATTGTATCCACTATCCTGAAAGATCGGTTCAAGATAATAACGGTTCACAAATTCCAAGATCTTATCTACATAAGGGCACATTATTTCTCACTGTTGCAAAAGCTGTAGGAATAACCTAATAACACTAATGCTTAATAATATATGGTGTCAGAAATACAGATAACCATATACACATGGATGTGACGCATGATATGAACGGACAGAAGAAATGGATGCAGCTACCAAGAAATGTTGTGATAGGAAATGGCGTCATCAACGAGGTAAGAGATGTCTGCACAGACCTGAAACTTATCGACAACGCATTAGTGGTCACAGGAAAGAGTACCAAAGGGATAGCAGGTGAGATCGTTCAGGATTCATTGCAGGATGTAGGCCAGAACGTCGAGCTGGTGATCTCGGAATCAGCATCCATGAAAGAAGTTGAAAGGATAAGGAAGCATGCAATAGAATCAGGCACCAAATACTTTTTGGGTGTGGGTAGCGGTAAGACCATCGATGTCGCGAAACTTGCTGCCACTGAGCTGGAAGTGCCTTTCATAAGTGTCCCGACAGCTGCCTCGCATGATGGTATCGTCTCTTCGAGAGCTTCCATAAAAGATGGGAAGACCACGACATCGATCCAGGCTAACGCACCAATGGCAGTTATTGCGGATACGGAGATCATAGCCAATGCGCCTTACAGATTATTAGCAGCAGGCTGCGGTGACATCATCTCGAATTGTACTGCAGTGCTTGACTGGCAACTTGCGAGCAGGCTACAGAATGTGCCGTTCAGTGAATATGCCGCCGCACTTGCAAGCATGACCGCACAGATACTTATGGATTCAGCAGATTCGATAAAACCCGAACTTGAGAGTTCTGTCAGAATGGTCGTTAAGGCACTTGTATCAAGCGGGGTCGCAATGAGCATTGCAGGTTCATCAAGACCTGCATCCGGATCTGAGCATATGTTCAGCCATGCCCTTGACCGGATAGCAGATGAACCGGCACTTCACGGCGAACAATGTGGTGTTGGTACAATATTGATGATGTACCTTCATGGCGGTGACTGGAAAAGGATAAGTGATGCTTTAAAGCTGATAGGAGCACCCACTACTGCCAAAGAGCTGGGTATTGAAGATAAGTATATATTAGAAGCACTTGTACTCTCACATACTATCAGACCTGAAAGATATACCATACTTGGCACAGGGCTGACACCTGATGCCGCTGAAATAGTCGCAAGGAAGACAAAGGTCATATCCTAAAAAAAGGTCTGAATTAAGGGATTATCAGTATATCTTTATCTCTATAAGAAGAGCGGGTTTGATAAACCCAAAAATTATCGTATTATTACTAAGGTCATTACGATCTCATAACACAAGGTGATTAAATGGAGGACATGGATACCACTATAACGCTCATTGGAACCAGACTCGCAAAAGAAGGTGCAGAGTTCTTCTTCGATGGAGAGACGCCGGAATGCGAGCAGTGCAAACTGAAAAACACCTGTATGAGCCTTGAAAAAGGAAAGAAGTACAGGGTAGTAAAAGTAAGGAACAATACCCTTCATGAGTGTTTTGTCCATGATAAAGGAGCAATGGTCGTCGATGTTGTTAAAGCACCGATCTTTGCATTACTGGACTCGAAAAAAGCTATCGAAGGTTCAAAGATAAGATATCAGCCACCAAAATGTGATGAGAAACTGGATGCTGAGACGTATGAGCTTTGCTATCCAAAAGGACTTCGCAACGGAGACAGGTGCACCATTCTGAAAGTGATGGGCACTGTAGAGATGGAAGCTGACCCCTCAGTTACATTGAAGAAAGTCGAGCTATTACCCTGACTCGAATGTCTTTTATATTAATACCGGAACATGTCCTAGATATACCCAATAAGTGAAAATTGAAAGAGGTACTAAAATGTCGGACACACATGAAAAAATCGACCATGAATTTTATACAAAAGAGCGCTGGAGCAACTGGCTCGGTCAAGTGAAAGAAAGCGGATTCGAGTTCAAGGAAGAAGAGGAAAACACCGGGAAAGAAGGTGCTATTTTTGTCAGTATGGAAGATGACATCATTCTCGCATGCCTGAAGGTCATTGCAAAATACGAGAATAAGACACTTCCTTTAGATGATGCGATCGCGATAATTAAGGATATCAGAGATATTACACTCGAAGAGGTCGAACCTGTGTCCGAGGACATTGATATGATGCTCGAGTCTGTACAGACAGCCCTTGCAGGAAGCTTCGCAGCATGCGAGTGCTACATAGCAGGCGACTTTGATAAAGAATCAAGCATCGAAGATCTCATTGCAGTAGCGATCGAATATGAAGAAGCAGAAGATATTGATTCGGCTATAACATGCATTGCACAGGTCGGAGCACTTATACTGGACGGTAAAAATCTGCCAGAAGCTGCTATGGAAGATCTCCCATACGGCCTTGTTGCAGAATGGCTCGATGGTATTGATTCCGTTGAAGCTGCCATGATCGGAGCTGATGGTTACAAAGAGGATGACGGAGAAGACGACGGCTCCTGATTCTTTTTTTTATTGACATTTTTTTCTTATTTTATTGACCATATCATCTACTTGCGTTCCTGATATTTATTTCACTGGTTTTAAGTGCTATTTTTCATTTCAGAGTTGATTCATGTTTTCTTTACAGTATTTGCACCCACACAAATTTCATTTTTATAAGGTGTACATAGTACTACCAAAAACAAATCCGAATTGTTTTTATGTAATCACAATATCATAGGAGTAACACAAATGGTGTGCAAACGTATGAACACTGTGCCAAATTAAAGCTTTTCGAAAATGAGAGGATGAGATGAATATTGATTGTCTCGCATTCCTTATTATAGAAAAGCAAAACTATTTGAAAGTAAAATCTAAAACATTAGAGGTATAAAAAATGACCGAAAAGATAGGGATCTTAGCCATTGGACACGGAAGCAGACTGCCTTACAATAAAGAAGTTGTATCAGAGATAGCAGCTACAATTGCAAAAAAACATCCTGAGTATGTGATAAAAGCAGGTTTCATGGAGAACACAATTCCAACAGTTGTGGAAGCTCTTGCTGATTTCGAAGGCACAGGCATTACAAAGATCGTAGCCGTACCTGTATTCCTTGCATCAGGAGTTCATATCACAGAAGATATTCCGGAAATACTCAAACTCGACCCTGAGACAAATGAAGGAAAGATCACCGTGGATGGAAATGAAGTACCGGTCACTTTTGGAAAACCACTCGGACACCACGAACTTCTTGCAGATCTCGTATTCGAGAGAGCAATGGAAGTAATGTAAACAGACCAATAACTATGAACGCAGGTCAGAAGGATGCAGTCGTGCTCGACCTGACGCACGCCGGAATTCCTGTTGCAAAAGAGATGGCACGGCTTGGATATAATGTCCGTGCCATCGATGTCTATGATACACTGGACGATGTGACAATATCTGATCTGCAAACATTTTTTCCTGTTCTTTCTTCAAAGGACGAATTTGAGCTAAAACCTACGGAAATCGTTGTAGCTCCAGTTCATCTTGACCCGGATTTCAAAGTACTCAAAAGTGCAAGAAAAAAAGGGAACCCTGTTGTCACGCATCATAAAATGGTGGGACAGCTTATCAATGAAAGTGAACGTCTTGCCGGACAAAGGGTCATTGAGATCACCGGTACAAAGGCCAAGACAAGTACTGCATCCATTCTGGCAGATATTATTTCAAGGAAACAGACAGTGCTACTTCATACATCCAGAGGACTTGAATACTGGAAAGAGGGTATTGCCACAGTCATCCACAAAGGGCTGAGCATTGCACCCGGAAGCATCCTCATAGCCATTGAGATCATGGAAAAGGAAAGGCTCAGACCTGACGTAATTATTTTTGAAACATCCATTGGAGGCACCGGATGTGCGGATATTGGAGTTATCACATCACTGGAACTGGATTACAGGATAGCCTCGGGCACTGCATGGGCAAGTGATGCTAAATTGCAGATGGTGGAAAATGCAAAGGCTGACAGTATTCTATTGATCAGTTCAAACGCAGAAAAAGCCATAGCTTCTACCCGGGAAAAGAATATCGACACGATAACTTTTAGCGATGAAGCTGAC